>NZ_DAITZW010000007.1:42563-53868 GCF_036847465.1 Thermovirga lienii
TGGTCCTCCAGGAGCCAGATGCCCAAAAAGTGGTGATAACCTCTCCTTTTGCATGGCAGGTCCATCAAGCTAAGGGTTATGCCCGGTGAGACTTCCAAAACCCATTCGTCCATTTTAGCTACCTCCATTTTCGCATTTTCGGGGTTTGGTCTTTATTTTTGGTGTTTTTGTCCCTTCCTCAGGGAGTTTGACTTTCCAACTCATTGTAATATTTTTCTGCTCCTTCATGGAGGGGGATCAATATATAATTTATGTTCTCTGGAATGGCAGTCTTCATGGTTTTTCTACATACCTCAAGCTTGTCCTTGTGGGCGTAAAAATGCTTGGTCAGCTCATAAACCAAATCGGCATCGAGGTTTTGGTGTACGGCCAGTATGTTCCAGCTGGCATAGGTTTTTATATCCCTATCCTGTCCCTTGTAGGTGTTTGCCGGTATGGTGAAGGGCACCCAATAGGGAGTCTGATATATGACCTTTTTAATTACTGGAGAAGGGATCTCTAGGAGTTCCACAAGGCCCTGGTCGGTGGCTTCCTTTACCCCGGCCATTTCCAATGTTCCTACCATTATGGCGGCGTCTATTTTCTTTTCCCTGAATGCTTTGGCTGTTTCGTATACTCCCAGGTGAACTCCTTGGATGTCCCTGTCTGGATCTAACATTGCTGCCCTTAGAAGCTCTCGTGCTGTCACTTCTGTCCCACTTTTTTCTGCTCCTATGGAGACTCTCTTATCTTTGAGTTCTCTCAATGTTTTAATGTTGCTTTCTTTTGCCACAAGGACCTGAACCGGTTCAGGGTAGAGGGGCGCCATGGCTTTTATGAACTTGTGAGGGGTTCCTTCGTATCTTTCCATGCCGTGGTAGGCATAATAATACAGTCCGTCCAGAAAGGCTATGTGAGCGTTACCTTTCCTCAGCAGTTCCAGGTTGTTGACGGTACCCCCTGTGGCCTTGGGTATTACATGTATGTTGGGTATGTTGGAATTCCATATCTCAGCAAGCTGTTGCCCCAGGGGGTAGTAGGACCCACCTATGGTTCCAGTCGCTATGTATAGGTATTTGACCTCTTGAGCTTCGGAAAACTTTATGGGAAACGACACCGATAGCGCCACGGTAAAGAAAAGTAGCATGGCCATCATTAGTTTCCTCAATACTTTCACTCTCCTTCACGCTAATGCGTAGGGAGTCTTATTGTGTCCCATTCTATAATTATAAACTAATTTTCGCAATATACCCAAAGGGTTCAGTTTATTTTTGCAAAGTGGGTTAGTTTCACCTCTGTGAAACGTGATGCGGGGATTATCTGCCTAAGCCTTTGAGGAGCATTTCTATGGCGATCAGGACCAGGAGGATGGAAAAGGCGGTCCTTATGTGGTGACTTTTCATTTTCCCCGCCACTAGGGCTCCCGTTCTGGCGCCTATGAATATGCCCAAGACTGCGGGAATGGCAAGATCTGGTTTCACCATGCCTTCAAACAGGTATATGACGGCGCTCACTGATGCGGTTATCCCCACCATGAAGGTGCTGGTGGCCGTAGCTGCTTTGAGGGGGAGTCCCATCACAAGGCGCATTATGGGTACTTTTATGGGGCCTCCTCCTATCCCAAGGAGGGCAGAAGTGATTCCTCCCAGAGTGCTGAGGGCCATTCCCAAAAGGAGCCTCTTTGGGGTGTAGGCGATAGTTTCTCCCGAGGATGGGTCCTTGAACTTGCCGCTGCAGTCCAGCAAGGTGTTTTTTGTGTGATTTGCTTTTTGGTGCGGGGTTTTTTCTTGAATGTCATCGCTGCGCCACATGGCGAAAGCTGTGTAAAAAGCAACCATTGCGAAGAGGATGGCGAGGATGCTTTCTTCTATGTGGGCTACTGCAAGGCTTCCCGCCAGGGCGCCCAATACGGTGGTTATTTCCAGTATAAGGCCCAGCTTTATGTTGGTGAAGCCCTTTTTTATGTATATGCTGGAAGCAGCTACGGAGGTAGTTACAACGGCCAGCAGGCTCGTTGGGACCGCAAACTTCATAGGTATCCCCAAAAGCAGTGTAAGAGCAGGCACGAGGAATATGCCTCCTCCCAATCCCAATATAGCTCCTATAAAACCTGCCAAAAGCGCCACAAAAAATATCCCCATATCACCTCGGGGTCAGGTCTTTATTTTTGGTGTTTTGCTGCCTTATCCTATTCTAAGGTCCACAAATATCTCTTACCTGGCCCAAACCAATCGCAGTTGCCCACTACATTACCACGGCTCTTTGGCATTGTCATCAGTTGTTGAAGCCCTCCAGCTCGGCCTTGAAGCGTCTTGTCGTATCCGTTGGGTCTTGGGTTCCGAAAATGGCGCTACTTACGGCAACCCCGCAGGCTCCTGTTTTTATGACCTCTTTTACGTCTTTTATGGTTATCCCCCCGATGGCCACGCAGGGAATGGAGACTTTCTCTACTATATTATTAAGGCCATCTAAACCTATCACCACCGTGTCCTTCTTGGTTTTGGTGGGGTAAATGGCGCCCACTCCCAGGTAGCTTGCACCCTCTTTTTGTGCTTCTATGGCTCTTTGAGGGGTTCTGGCTGTTGCTCCAATTATGAACCCCTCTGGTGCCAGCTCTCTAGCGACTCGGACGGGCAAATCATCTTTTCCCAGGTGGACTCCGTCAGCCTTTGCCGCCAAGGCTATATCCAGCCGGTCGTTCACTATGAAGAGCGCTCCGTACTCGTCGGCCAAATGCCTGAACGCCAAGGCATAGCGGTATAGCTCCTTTGAGGTGGCGTCCTTGCACCTTAATTGTATGGCCGTTGCTCCCCCTTCCAGTGCGGCTCTTGCCTGTTCTTCCAAGGGTAAGCCTCTTCCAGAGGAGAGGTCCGGAATTACGTAAAGCCTGAGTCTTTTGGCTAGATCAGTCATCTGCCTCACCTACCCATGATGGTACGACGAAGTGTCCTACTGGGCCCGGTCCTTTTCCAGGCCTGAAGGACCGCCTTAGGGCCATCTGAAGGTATGTAATGCCCCTTTCTACTGCTTCTTCCAGGGGGCAACCCGAAGCCAGTTCAGCAGTTATCGCAGCGCTCAGAGTGCATCCTGTTCCGTGGGTGTTCTCCGTGGGAATCCGTGGGTGGGTGAAAACCCTGACTCTTTCGCCTATGAACAGTAGGTCCTGCAGCGTTTGAGACTCTCTGTGCCCTCCTTTGATCAACACAGCCTTGGCCCCCATTTGAGCTATAGCGGAGGCGGCCTTTTGGGCTGATTCTTTGTCCTCTATGGGAAATCCCACTAATTTTTCGGCCTCCGGAAGGTTTGGCGTGACCAGCATAGCATGTTTGAAGAGTTTTTCCTTAAGGGTGGAGATGGCTGATTGGTCTATTAAAGCATGTCCCGTTTGAGATATCATGACTGGATCGACCACTATCTTTTGCGGAGCAAATTCAGACAAGACCTCGCAAAGGGCTTCTATTACCTCCGAAGATGCCAGCATGCCCGTTTTCATGGCGCCCACGGGAAAATCAGATAGAACTGCCCTTAGTTGTTCTTTTATGCTCTCAGGGGAAAGGACCTCCACGTGCCTTACTCCCAGGCTGTTTTGGGCCGTTACGGCCGTTATCACGCTGGTGCCGAAGACTCTTAGGGCGGCAAAGGTCTTCAAGTCGGCCTGTATGCCTGCCCCACCGCCTGAATCGCTTCCTGCTACTGTCAAAGCTATGCCACGGTAGCCTGAGTTTTTGGGATTTGTCACTGCTGTTTCTCCTCCTTTAAACACCTACCTTGGGCCTGTTCGATTGAGGGCAGGCCCTAAATATTTCCGTATTCCATGCTAATTTCCTGGGCCAGTTGGCGCAGTGAAAACCATTCGGAGGTCTTTAGCTGCTCAAGGTAGTTGGTGGCCGTGGTTTGCATTTCCGGTATGGCCGGGTTGTTCTCCAGCTCCAGGATGCACTCGATAACCAAGGCAAGCATGTCGCATTGCTTGGTGAAGGAGCTCACTGAGAAGGACTTCTCCGTGCTCAGTTCGTCCAAAAGTCTTTTCTTTTCTACGTCCTCTTTGACTTTGGGCGGCATGGTCTCTTTTATGACCTTTCGCTGCTTATCCTCAACTATGTCCCAAAGGGGTCGGCCTTCCTTTGAAGTGCCAAGTTCGTTTATTCTCTGTTTCACCGGAGAGATCACGTCCCCCGTCAGGCTCTCCAGGATATCGTGAAAGAGAGAGAGCAGAACAGATTCAATGTGGAATTTTTCCTTGAAGATATCCGGTCCATATATGGGGGCGAACATCCTTTCTTCGTAGAGGGAATATACCGCTGCCAGCAGGGCGACAACGTAGGTGTGAGCTAGTACGCTGCTTTCCAGGGTGCGCTTTATGCGGTTCCAGCGGATCAGGTATTTGAGGTTGCGAACGGTGATGAAGTACTCTCTGTGGCTTTCTGCTATTTTCTCGTATTCTTCGTAATGGGGAATTTCTTTTATACTCCTTCGGATCTCTTCTTCTCGTTTTTCGTAGGCTTCTTTGTATATTTTGCCGTTGGTGAGGCACTCCTCAAGGGCTGCCTTCCTTTTGCAGTAGTTGAAGATATGGTCTATGTCTTGGGCAGTTGATTCGTCTTCGAGCTTTAGCTTTGCCTTCATGTACGGCAAAAGCTTTCCCCCTATGGGCCTTGGAAACAGTGGAGCGATCTTGCGCGCTGCGTCATCTCGTAGGATTTCGTAGTAGTTTGTGCCTTTTTTGTTGTCCTCCACCGGTATTCTTTCCAAGGACTCTATGGTGTGCCTTGGGATATCCGATATCTCGAACTTGGTGAATGATTGAAGCAGTGCCCGCAATATGAGGTGGTTGACGAACTCGTCATCTTTGTTCATCTCTTTGGCTATTGCGTATCCAAGGTGGGCGACGTATGCTGCGTTTTCCGCCTCTGTCCATGTCTCAATGCGGGGCAAAAAGTTCCATCGCTGCATGCTCATGAGCCTTTTTAATGCGGAGATAAGGCTTCGTGCCATGATATCGACCTCTTTCCAAGGTAGATCTTCAGACTAATTTTAGCATGAGGGGAAGTTTTCTTTATGGAAAAACTTCAAAGCAACGAAGCCGAAACAAGAGGCATATTATAAAGGGGATTTTTTATGTTTCGTCGGTTTTTTCCCGTCTTTTTATTACCCACCAAGGAGCCATGGACGTATCCTGGTGGGCTTTGCCGAAGATCTCCCATAGGGTGGAAAATGCGTTGTGGACTCGGTTTATCATGGAGAACAGAGGCATAAAGACTATCCACGGAAAGAGCTTCATATCCTGCCAGGGCCTTTCTGACAATACCAGCACGAAGATAATGAAGAAAAAAGCGGTGACACTTAGGTAGAACAAGTACACTAGCGCCATTATTCCCAGGGCAAAGGAAACAGGGAAGGCCACCGCAAGGTACGTCAAGTATCCCGTTATTGCAAAGGGCATGACTATCTGAAACAAAAGGCCAGTCCAAAGGAGAGCTATGAAGTTTTTCCACCCCACAAGCCTGGGGTTAAAGGACATCCAATGCTTCCTGAAATATATATAAGATAGATCTCCATCCCATCTCAGCCTTTGCCTGAAGAAATCCCTGAAGGTCTCAGGTACGTCGGTGAGCCCCACGGCCTCGGGGTCGAAGACTATCTTCATGTTCTTGTATCGTCCGAAATAGTTTTTTACCCTCAAGGTCAAGTCCAGGTCCTCCGCGCTGCCCGTGCTCCACCCCATGACTGTCTTTAGCACATCTTTCCTGAAGACGCCGAAGGCTCCAGAGATGTTGTTGACCATGTTGAAGGCGCTCAGCCCTGTCCTGCTGGCCTGTATGGAGAGGAAGTACTCTATGGCCTGAAGCCTGGTAACCAGGCTCTTTCGTATGTTTCGGACCTTTAGGGAGCCTGCGACGCATGCTACGTCTGGATCCTCGAAGTGCCGTGTTGCCCGCTCCACCATGTTGTTGTCGAAAGAGGTGTCTCCGTCCAAGGCCATTACTATATCTCCTCTGGCGACGGCAAGCCCCGCATTGAGGGATGAGACCCTACCTCCCCTTTTCCACTTTGGAAGCACGAGCAAGCTTCTTTTGGGTATCCTGCTTACTACGTTCTCCATGGATTTGGCTGCTTCGTAGGTCTTTTGATTTTGCGCTGCACCATCTATGACCGCTATTATCTGAATGAGTCCGGGGTAGAACTGCTCCGCCAATGTCTGAATGGTCCTTTTTACCCCCTCCCCTTCGCTGTAGCAGGTTATTATGCAGGAGACAGACGGGAAATTTCTATCTTGGGTGTATTTTTCGCTCATTCGTATCAGGCCGTACTTCAGAATGCCCAGGGTCACCAAAAGGTACACCGGCACCTCAAAAAAGAGCACAAAGCGTATGAACTGAAATATGACCTGCCACGTCTTGGCGGAGAAGGGGTCACCCAAAAGGACTACGAATACGTCGAAAACCTGAGCAAAAAAACTACTCATTGCCCAACTCCCCAGACAACCTTGCTAGGATCCTTTCCGCATCGTCTGCGTCCATAAGGTCGTCGGGAGTGGAGAATAGGGCGATTTTAAACTCCAATGTGCCCTCGTAATCGATATCTATTAACGAACTTAGGTTTTTTATCCGCTCAGCGAGCACATTGGCTCCGGCCTTGTCGGTCTTGGGCAAAAGAAGCCACAGGTTGTTTATGGATGTCCTCGTCGAGACGTCGGTTCCTCTTATTAACTGCCTTAACCTTCTAGCTATCTCGTTTGCAAGCCGCAAGGTCTTTTCCCTTCCAAGTTCCAGGGCGATGTCGGGAAGATTGGATATGTAAATTCCCACCACGGAAAAGTTGTCCTGGGGGTACCTTTTGTGAAGATCAAGGAGCCAGTTCATGAGCTTGCTGAAATAGGGAGGAGCCATGTAATTGAGGCTGTCGAATATGCTATATACGTCTTCCATGGTGCCCACCCGCGCGGCGGTTTTGCCCTTGTTGGTTATTTTGAAACCGTATATGTTCTTTATTATAAGTTCGTCGGTGTCAGATCGCGTTCTGCAGTTGAAACAGTCAACGACCACATCGGGGTCTATGAATCGATGGCCGCAATCATTGCAGGAATGGCTCTCCATGGGGTGGTCGTAATCCTCTCCTAGATGCCTGAGCCTTGTGTGGCAGAAGGGACATCTCAGGTGATCCTCCAGGAGGAAATCCTCAACCGGTCCCACCCTTCCGCAGGTAAAGCAGTGAATGAACTCCTTCCTGACTATGTCCAGGCTGCTGCAGTTGGGGCATATATCGATGTAGTTCAGGTGGGACGTCTCGCACCTGGGGCAGAGCCTTATACGGTCTATCAGGTCTCCGAACTCTAACAGCCCTTTCTGCTTGAGAAAACCTAGCCACTCCTCGCCCATGGCCGGATCCTCGCTGAGACAGGAGGCTAAGGGATATCTGTAGGCATGGGGTGTAAAGGGTTCGAGCAGGGGCTTTATTTGCATGTTGGGCCTGGCGTACAAATAGGCCATCAGCCGGAAGTCGGGGCTTTCTTTGAGGGCATCCTGGTTGACTTCGTTCAGCCGGTTCAATATCTGCGAGGCCTTTTTTACGGCCTCCTCCATTGAGGATATTTCCCCGTCGCACAGAAGGGCTATCTTTTCCGGCAGTGCCGAAGTCGTGAACAGGGGCTTGGCGCACGATGAAGGATTGCTTCGTATGGTACATGAAACTTGGCATGCCAGCTCCTCAGGTTCTGAACCGTCTATTATGAAGGCGTCGGCATCCTCCATAACCTGCGTTAGTTCCTCTATGGAGTGTACGTCCTTAACCGTTTCGTACCTATTGAGGCAAGGATTCTCCGCGAGGGCGAAGCGGACAAATTTTATATCTTTTTCAGTCATTTCCGGCTCACTTCCTTTGGTCTCATTCCCAGAATTTTAGGTGGAATCCCCAGTGGGCAGAGAAGGGAAGCCCTTCCACCATCAAATCTTCTGGTATGGGTTCTGTGGGCTCCAAGATTACCTTCACCGCTATTTGGTTCTGGCTGAAGGGAGTCCTAAGCTCATAAGGCAGTGCCTGGGCAGTGGTGGGTATCTCCTTGACCTTGGCTTTTACGATCTTCCCGCCGGGGAATCTCAACGTCACCGGCCTTCCCGGAGATACGAAATGAAGGTCCTGGGGCTCCACGTAAGTCACCAAAGCTGCTGTTTTGGTGTCCACCATGCTGGCCAACAACCCCCCCTGCGCCACGGTTTGGTTGGGCACGACGAAGATTTCCATGACCAGTCCATCTACGGGAGAACGGACTTCGATGGGGCGTTCTCCTTCCTCAAGAAGCTTTATTTCGGCCTCTAGCTGCTTCAGCCTCACCTCGTACTGGGGGTCCTTTGCATCTTCCATCTTGTTTAATTCGTCTTTTTGCCTTATGTAGTTTGCCCATGCCGACGCAAAGGCGCTTTGGGCCAGGTTGAGCTCTGCCCGTGTGGCTGCTCCCTTGTTGAACAGCTCTTCGGTGTCTTTTAGTATCTTCCTTCTGTAGTCTGCTTCTTGCTTTGCCAACGACAATAACTCCTTGAGTTTCGATGCGTCGTCGGGTTGGGGATAGTTCTCCAGCAGGGCGTCTCTTTCAGCCTTGAGCAGTTGGAGCCTCTCAGGTTGGACAGTGGGCTTTATGGAGAACAGTACGTTCCCTTCTTTTACGGCCTTACCCTCTTTGGCCAAGACGGCTTCCACCACGCAGGGGCGGGGAGCAGTAACGGCTACTCTTTCCATTTCGATGTTTCCAGGGGAGATGGCAAAAAACAGACCGCTTCCTATCTTGAACAAGAAGTACAAAAAGGGGCTGCAGACGATCAGCACCACCAAAAACCAACGCCACTTGGGGAAGACCCTCTTGGCTGGTGCGTAAGGTATCTTTAGGCCGTCTTTGGCGTCTGGATTTTTGCTCTTGGGAGATTGGAATCTTACTTTCACGGTTTCATCTCCTTATACTCTTTCCATGATTGTATGATAAAGCCCTCAAACTGGGGCGACTGGAGCTTTTTGTTCATGTAGTGCAGGGCCTCTTTGAGCGCGGCTTTGCCTTTTGTTCCGTAGCTTTCCTGTGGGGAGAGGTTTTGTTCTACGCTCTGGGCCAGGGCAAATCTCATGTTGGGAAAGCTTTTCATTATGGCCTCCATGCGCTTTGCGGTTTTTTCGGCGTTTGAGGAGTATATCATAACCGCTACGTACTCAACGCCGATTTTAGCGAGCCCCTTACCAGCGATTTGTCCCAATTCACCTTCCAGGTATCTAGGATGAATTGACAGAGAAACGGGAAAGCCCGAAGCGCTTAATACTTCCTTTGTGGTATCCACGAGCTTTTGCGTCAGGGCCTTTCTGTTCTTTGCAGCGTCAGGCAGAGAGTCGGGTTCTATGTCCAGATGGATTCCATCAAAGGGAAACTGGCTCATGAAGCCTATTATCTCCAAGAGATTTGGGCGGTGCTTCTCCAAGAGCCAGGAGGGGTCCCCCAAAAGAAGCTCCACATCCATAGCGTGACTTTTGCACTCTTCTATGAGGTTTAAAAGAGCACTTTTCCCTTGGGGAGTTTTGAGGAAGTTAAGTTCAGCTTTGTTGAAGGACAAAAGCACCCGGCTGAAGCCCTCCGAGGCCAACTTATCAAGCTCGCTGGTTCGGGTTTTTGAATCAAGCAGTGCCGATGGATCCCAAACATAGGCAGAAAGCCTGAAGGGGAAAGCTAAGGAATTTTGCTCTGCCAGGGGAAAGTACCTGGGCAGCTTTTCATTTATGTTGTCCAATGTCACGGGATATGCAAATATGGCAAGCTCCGCCTCGGTTTGAAGCAAAAGGCTTTGGGCGTCTACAAAGTCCAAGTAGGTTCTGAGGTAGTTGTAGCGGCTTTTCAGGAGTTGCTCAAAGGTGTCCCCCGGTATTTTTTCATGGCGCAGGAGGTTTTCCCTTATGGCCTCCTTGGCGGCTTCAAGGCGCTTTTCATTGGCATCTATGGATTTTATCGCGTACTGTCTAAGGCCCAGTATCCTGTTAAGGTCGTTCTCCAAGGTTATTTGGGTTGTTATCTTCTCTTGTTTTTCTTTTTTTAGGGCTTCTTCGGCGGCGAGCTTGGCGGGGTCTTTATCGTCCCTCAAGGAGCGGAAGGGGTTTTTTATCGTAGCCGAAATATACGCGCCGCTTCCCGTCCCGCCGGGGAAGTCCTTTCCCACTGCAACTCCCAGGTCTATATTCCCTTCTTTCTCGAGCTTGCCCGATAGTTGGGCTATTTGCTCCCTTAACTCAAGAGCCTGATCCTTGTAGTATAGGTCCGCTAGTTTCGGGATGTTGTCGTAGAGAGTCATTGGGTCCTTGATAGGGCCGGGCAATGTGGGATTGGGACATTTGGCTCCGAGTTTCCAAGACCTGCCGGTCGCAAGGCGTATGGTACCCAGAGCCTGGGATTTTTTCATCTGGACGCTTTCCAGGTCCCGCTTGGCCATTTCAAAGGCAGACATAAACTCAAGGCGGTCTGCTTCCAGCAGGAGCCCCTTTTCCGTGCGGGCCTTCAAAACTTTCCTCGCTTCCTCTTCGCCTGCAAGAAATTCTTTTATTGCCTCTTCCTTCCTGCATTCTGCCCATAGTACGATGTAGGCCTTCCGCAGGCTGGTGAGGTTGGTTTCAAGGACCTTGCGGAGCAAAGCCTCGCCCTTCAGCCTTTCCATCTCGGCCTTGAGCACTTTGATCTTTTCGCCGTTCCAGGTGCCCAGTATGGGGAATGAGACCCAGGATTTCAGCGTCAGCTTTTGGTAATTGATGTTCTCGTCGGAGGTCTCGCTTTGGGGCTCGTCGTTGTATCCATAGGTGGCATTTATGTAGAACTTGGGGCCTATGGAGTCCTTCTCGGCCTCTAGGATGTGCATGTTCTCGTTCAGGAGAGCAAGCGAAGAAAGAACCTCGGGCCCCTCCTGCACAAGGGGTTCCAGCTCCTCCAGGGGAGGAAGCTCTTGCTCATGGGAGCTTGCCCAGCTGGCCTCCCGGAAGCAGAAGGGCCAAAACATAAGAAAAAACACCAAACATAAAATGTAAAACTTGAAATATGCTTTCTTTGTACTCAAACCGGCTCTTCCTTATCAAATGGAGTGTAAAAATAGTATATTAAAAAATAAATTTTTGTAAATTGCTTTAATGTCATAAACTTCGGATGCAAATAGCATGAGGGCGGTTTTACCGCCCTCGCAATTTAGTAGAGTAAATCTTTTGCTAGGGTTTTGATGTTATTGAGCTTCTTGCTTATGGCTTGTTGCGACATGCCCAGAATCTGGCCTATTTCCTTTTGGTTTTTGCCTTGCAGCATGTATTTTATTATTTGCAT
>NZ_DAITZW010000008.1:0-36896 GCF_036847465.1 Thermovirga lienii
TGTTACTCCTCATTGAGTGAGGTCCCTGAAAATGTGGATGTGGTATGCCTTTTCATATCTCCCAGACACCAAGAGCCGGTCTTGGAGGAAGTAAGAAAACTTCCTTACAAACCGGTGATCTGGATGCAGCCGGGAGCCGAGAACGACGAGGCAGAAAGAGAATTGACAGAAGAGGGATACACGGTTGTAAAGGGCGCATGCATAATGATGACCCATCAGGTTTACTGTGCAGGAGACTAATTTTTGTAAGAGCGCTCCAGATTGGGTGTTGATATTTTGGGCGTAGGGGTGTAGTATAGTCGCGAAAGTTAGGTAAGCCTAATATTTGGCGATAAGGGGAGATTAAAGTGAAGCGTAAGGTATATATGGATCACTCGGCGACTACACCTCTAGCTATTGAGGTTTTTGAGGCTATGGAGCCTTACTTGAAGGGTTCCTTTGGCAATCCCAACAGCATTCATGCATGGGGTAGAGAGGCAAGAAAGGCCGTAAATGAGGCAAGAGACCAAATAGCAGATCTAATAAACGCAGAGTCAAGGGAGATCATTATCACTGGTGGAGGTAGCGAGGCCGATAACCTGGCAATCAAAGGGACGGCTTTTGCTTTGCAGGACAAAGGAAAGCACATCATAACCTCTGCAATAGAGCATCATGCTGTTTTGGATGCATGCGATTGGCTGGAGAAGATAGGCTTCGAGGTAACGGTGCTCCCTGTGGACTCCAACGGAACGGTGGATCTGGAAGCACTTGAAAAAGCCATCAGGGATGACACCATACTGATAACCATTATGTATGCCAACAACGAGGTAGGGACTATTCAGCCGGTCGAAAAGATCATAGAGATAGCCAAGAAGCGAGGAGTTAGGGTTCACCTTGACGGCGTTCAGGCAGTGGGTCATATTCCTGTGGATGTGAAAGAGTTGGATGTGGATCTTCTAACCCTTTCAGCACACAAAATGTATGGTCCCAAGGGGGTAGGAGCTCTCTACGTCAAGAAAGGAACGAAGCTGGTTCCCATAATTCATGGTGGGGGGCAGGAATTTGGCCTTAGGTCAGGTACTGAGAACACCGCAGGGATAATTGGTTTTGGCGCTGCAGCGAAGCTTGCGAAAAGAAGGCTGGAAGAAAAAGAGCATCTAAAGGAAGCTGCTTTAAGGGACAAGCTCCTTTCGGGCATAATGAAAAATATCCCTCATGCCCACATTACGGGGCATCCCACCCAAAGGCTCCCATTCCATGCCAGCGTTTGCTTCGATTTCATAGAGGGTGAATCCCTGCTATTGAGGCTCGATGCAGAGGGAATAGGGGCGTCAAGCGGATCGGCCTGTACTTCAGGAAGCTTAGAGCCAAGCCATGTTCTGTTGGCAATGGGAATAAGCCACGAAAGAGCCCACGGATCCTTGAGACTGACGTTGGGTAAAGACACTACGGAAGAGGATATAGACTACATCTTGGAGGTACTCCCCAAGATAGTGACAGATTTGAGAGCCCTTTCTCCATTGGGCAAAGATATTACTACGAGGTGAAGCAAATGTATTCTGAAAAGGTTATGGAACTTTTTATGCATCCCAAAAATGCTGGCAAGATAGAGGATGCCGATGGAATAGGTCAGGTTGGTAACCCCCAGTGTGGGGACATAATGAAGATCTATATCAAGGTGGAAAACGATGTAATAACGGACATAAAGTTCGAGACCTTTGGGTGCGCTTCAGCTATAGCTTCCAGCTCCATGGTTACCGAGATGGTTAAAGGAAAGACCTTAGATGAGGCCCTTAAGATAACGAACAAGGATGTTCTAGAGGAACTAGGCGGTCTGCCCCCTCAGAAGATCCACTGTTCCCTTCTTGCTGAGGAAGGCATCAAGGCTGCAATTGAGGATTACAGGAGGCGCAAGGAGGGTAAAAAATGATGGAGGGTAAGGTCGTTGCTGTATGTGTCTCTGAGAAGAAGGGAACGCCCAAAAAAAACATAAAGGAGGCCTTCCTGGAGGAAGGGGTAGGCATCCCTCAGGATGCCCATGCATCCTTTGGTCATAGGCAGATAAGCATGCTGGCCCTTGAGGATATAGAGGAAGCCAAAAAGAAACTCCCAGAACTCCAACCAGGGAGTTTTGCCGAAAACATAACTGTGCAGGGCTTCGATTTGAAAAGCCTTGAGGTTGGCGACCGGGTACAGGTAGGTGAAGCCATCCTGGAGCTTTCCCAGATAGGCAAGGAATGTCACACAAGGTGCGCCATCTACCATAAGACAGGGGATTGCATCATGCCCACCAGGGGGATTTTCTTCAAGGTCGTAAAGAGCGGTCGCGTAGCTGTAGGAGATAAGGTGACGAAAGTAACAAGCAAATAGCAACATGGTGAACAAATGAAGCAAAAACGGGGTGACAGGTTAGTTGGTCGCCCCGTTTTTATTTTTGCTGCTTTTGAATTATAATCAAGAAGCCTTTAATTGGGAGGGAAAGCAATTGAGAACTGTCGAGACGAAAATCCGCGTCCGGTATGGTGAAACAGACCAGATGGGGATTGCTTTTTATGCCAATTACCTGTCGTGGTTTGAAGTGGGAAGGAGCGAGTTTTGCAGAGCCCTTTCCCATCCATACAAACACTGGGAGGAAAAAGGGATAATATTGCCGGCAGTAGAGGCCTATGTGCGATACAAACATCCATTGCGATACGATGACGTTGCCGTAATAAAGACGAGCGTTCAGGAGGTGAAGCCGTATTCTGTAACTTTCTCTTACGAGGTATTGCTAGAGGAGAATGGAAGACTCGTTGCGGAAGGCTGGACAAGACATGCTTTTTGTGACCCGACAGGGAAGCTTGTCAAGGAGCCTGAACCTTTCTACAGTTGGATCAAAGAACAATTGGAAAAGAATGACTAAAGAGGTGATTCCGTGTGGGCAAGAAAATGATAATGCTAGGAAACGAGGCCATAGCCCGCGGAATAGTCGAAGCGGGGTGTGAGGTGGCCTGTGCTTATCCAGGTACCCCTTCTTCGGAGATTCTGCCAGCTATTGCGAAGTGGGCCGATGAGCTGAACACAAAAACTGCGGTCGAATGGGGAGCCAACGAGAAGGTGGCCTTCGAGATGGCTGCAGCGGCGTCCTTTGCGGGCAAGAGGGCATGTGCGGTCATGAAGCAGGTGGGGCTCAACGTGGCAGCTGACCCGTTCATGAGCGTGGCTCATTTTCAGCTAAAGGGTGGGTTCCTTTTGGTGGTCGCGGACGACCCAGGTCCCCACAGTTCTCAGACAGAGCAGGACAGCAGATTCTTTGCCATGTTCGCCAAGGTTCCGTGTTTCGATCCCTCAACGGCCGCGGAGGCCAAGGAGATGGTTTTCGATGCCTACGACCTTTCTGAGAGGCACGGCATAGTGACCATGCTTCGCCCGACGGTGCGTGTGGACCACTGCAGGCAGGATGTGGAGCTGTTGGACGTGGTCTCCTTGGAGAGGAAGGCTTCCTTCGAGAAGGATATAAGAAGGTGGGTATGCCTTCCTGCTCATGTGAGGATAAATCATCCACTGCTCAATAAAAAGAACGACGCAATAAGGGAAGAGTTCGAAAGAGAATTCTCTAAATACAACTATGAGGTTCCTGCGGCGGGAAAGGCCTCCTTGGGCATCATAGCTGGTGGAATATCCTTTGCCGTAGTCATGGACCTTCTGGACTCCATGGGAAGAAAGGACATATCGGTCCTCAAGATAGGTACTCCATACCCTCTGCCCACCAAGCTGGTGGACGATTTCATTGCAAAACACGACAAGGTTCTGGTGCTTGAGGAAACCTACCCGGTAATAGAGATGCAGATACTCGACAAGAGCAAGGTCCTGGGGAGACTGAACGGATGGGTTCCCAGGGCAGGAGAGCTCCTTCCCGAGATAGTCGAGGGCATAATTTTGAGGGCCCTTGGGGAAGAACTCGCCTCATCACCAGAGGAAGAGTATTTGAAGAAAGCCATAGAAGAGCTCAATATAACCCCCAGAAAGCCCATGCTTTGCCCAGGCTGTCCTCACAGGGCAAGTTTCTTCGCCATAAGGCAGGCTCTGCCCAATGGCATCTATCCATCCGACATAGGCTGTTACACTTTGGGAGTCAATCAGAAGACAGTTGATGCAGTCATTGACATGGGAGCATCAGTGACCCAGGCATCGGGTCTTTACCTGGCCCACAAGGTAGATGGGACGGAAAGGCCTATAGTTGCTACCATAGGAGATTCCACGTTCTTCCACATGGGCATGCCAGGCCTTGCAAGCGCGGTGTACAACAAGCACGCCTTCGTTCTGGCCATATTGGACAATAGCATAACGGCAATGACTGGTGGACAGTCTCACCCCGGTATAGGTGAGAAGCTCCGAAAAGGAGAGGAAGGCCGAAAAGTGGACCTTGAGGAAGCGGTGCGAGGCTGTGGGGTAAAATGGATAAAGACCGTTGAGGCTTATGACGTAAACGAGAACAAGAATCTGGTCAAGGAAGCATGGGAGTACGCCAAAGAGAACGAGGAGCCCGCGGTGCTTATATTCAAACATCCCTGCATGCTGCTTAGACCCGAACAAGACAAGATCCCCGTGAAGGTGGATCAAGAGAAGTGCATAGGATGCAAGTTCTGCATAAACTTCTTCAACTGTCCAGGCTTGGTCTTCGATGAGGATAAGAAGAAAGCCTACATTGATGAAAGATTCTGTGTCCAGTGCGGTGTTTGCATAAATGTATGTCCCCATGGAGCTATTCTTGGGTCAAACGGGGAGGAGGCATAACCATGCAGTACGTTATTGTAGGAATCGGTGGACAGGGGATTTTGTTTTCCAGCCGTGTTTTAGGCCATATAGCTCTCTCCAAGGGCGAGAGAGTGATGGGCAGCGAGGTCCATGGAATGGCTCAAAGGGGTGGATCGGTTATAAGCCATTTCAAGATCGGCAAGTACTCCAGCCCCTTGGTCAAGGCCAAGGAGGCCGACGTCCTACTGGCCTTTGACCAGAATGAGGCCATAAGGAACCTTCACTTCTTGAAGCCGGGGGGCAAGGCCATAATCAACGTTCATGCTCCAGAGGCCTTGGAGAACCCCAATTTGAAGCGCTTCTTGGAGGAAAGATCCATAGAGCTTTATCCCATAAAGGGGTATGAAATACTCAAGGAACACATGAACGGAAGATTTTTGTTCCTCAATGTGCTGATCCTTGGAGCCATGTGTGGAGCTGGTATAGGAAGCGTTACCTTGGAAGAGGTAAAAAAGGCCATAGAGGAGCTAGCCCCGCCCAAATACGTAGAGGCAAACCTCAAGGTGGTAGATCTGGGGTATGGGGCCATGGCAAAATAAAATACCGCAAGATCTGAAAGGGGGCCCCGCGAGGGGCCCTAAATTGTTTCTCCCCAGGAGGCAGAGAAAAAGGGCCTTCAGCTTGGTGGAGCTTCTTTTGTGCATAGCCATGTGGTCCGTTTTGGCGGGGATTTTGCTTCTGTCCCTGGATGTAGGGATTTTAACAGTCAAAAGTGAGGAGGCTGTGGTAAAACCCAGTGTGGCCCTTAGGGAATCCAAAAACATTTATAGATGGCTCCAGAAGGTCATGATAAAAGCCTGTATCGAAAGAAGGTCTTTCCAGGTAAAGTATTACAGTGGGTATAGGGATTTTATAAGAATTCAGTGGTTTGACCCCTTAGAGACTGAAACCTACAGGACTGAAGGCAGATGCTGGGTGGCCTTTGAGTCCTCTAAGAACCTTTTTTACAGTTACGCCCCTGCTTGGCACACCATGACTCCGGCTTTTACTTTGAAGATAAGCAATGGGCAGAAGAACGGCCAGGTGGTCTCCAGGATCTCTGTCTCTCCATACTGTCTGGTGACGCTGAAGGAGGAGTAAAATTAAATTGTTGCGAAGTTTCCTATGTAAGAGTATAAAATGTATTCAGCCCTTGAGGTTAGATACGTTTTAAGCAGCTGGCTGAGTTTGAGCTGGTTTCCAATTTTATCAGGAGGTAAAGAGATGGCTGGTAAACCGTGGTGGAGAGAGACTATCGAGACAGTTTTATGGGCTTTGGTGTTGGCCCTTATTTTGCGTTACTTCGTAGTGCAGGCCTTCTGGATACCTAGTGGTTCGATGATACCTACCTTGGTGCCAGGAGATAGAGTGCTGGTATCCAAGTTCTGGTACCATTTCCAGCCCCCAAAAAGAGGCCAGATAGTGGTGTTTAAGTACCCCCTGGATCCCAAGAGAGACTTCATAAAAAGGGTCATAGGCCTCCCAGGAGAGGTGGTCAGCATGGAGGAAGGGGTGGTCTACATAGATGGAGAGCCCTTGGCTGAGCCATACGTGAAAAATCATGACTCCTTCAATATGAAGCCTGTCAGGGTTCCCGAGAACGCTTATTTCGTAATGGGGGACAACAGGCCTAATTCACAGGACAGCCGTTTCTGGGGGTTCGTGCCAAAGGAAAACCTAATAGGACCGGCCTTTTTCAGGTACTGGCCTCTCTCCAGGATAGGTGGGATATACTGATATGGCCAGGACGGTTTGGTATCCCGGCCATATGGCCAAGGGGCTGAGGAAATTAAAAGAGCTTTCGGATAAGATCGATGTGGTCGTTGAGGTTAGAGACGCTAGGGCCCCCGATGTTACATCTTCATCCTTCTCCTCCGATATTGCTAAATTCAAGCCCCTGTTGGTCGTGCTTTCCAAGAAGGACCTTGCGGATGACAAGGCTACGGCTGCCTGGCTTTCCCACTACAAGAAGAGGGGCATAAGTGCCTGGGCTTTCAACCTTCGGAGGCCCTCCTTTGGCGGTTTCCTTAAAGCCCTTTCCAAGCTCAGCCCTCCCTACCGGGATGTTAGGCTTGTGGTGGTAGGAGTGCCCAACGTGGGAAAGTCCCTTTTTCTAAACCAATTGGTCGGTAAAAAGGCCTCAACTGTAGGAGGAGTTCCCGGAGTTACTAGGGGGGTCTCATGGTACAAAGGAAAAGGGTTCATGGTGGCTGATTCTCCTGGAATCGTTGACCCAAAAGCTGGAGCCGCAGTGCACAGGTGTCTTGCCTGGCTTGCGGGCTCCCGTTCCGATGTTATAGGAGGGTATCACGATATCGCCTTGGACTTTTTGGCTTACCTCAAAGAAAGAGATCTTCTGGATACAGCCCTAAGCCCTTGGGGTATAGATACTGCAGGGCTCGAACCCGACGAGATTTTAAAGGTCATAGGAAGAAGATTGGGGTGTCTTACCTCGGGCGGAGAAGTGGACATGGAAAGAGCCGGGAAGGCTCTTCTGGATAGCTTTTCTTCAGGTAAGCTCGGCAAGATAACCCTGGAACTTCCAGAAAGGCCTTTTTGCAGTCTGGAGGACGATGGATGAAGGTCGTTGGAGTAGATGAGGCAGGACGAGGCCCCTTAGCTGGACCGGTCGTGGCCGCGGCTGTTTACCTTGAGAACTGGCAGACCAGGGAGCTTTTATCCATGGGGCTTAACGACTCAAAGAAACTCTCTCCCAAGAGACGAGAGGCCCTTTTTGAGGCCGTGCTGAATATGGGTGTGTGCTGGAGGGCCCAGGCGGCTAGTCCAGCCAGGATAGACAAGTACAACATCCTCAATGCGACCTTGTGGGCCATGAAGAGGGCAGTAGTACAGCTTCCTTTGAAGCCCGACCTGGTGGTGATAGACGGTAACATGCCCATTGGGTTGGATTTATGTACGGAAAAATCCATCGTTGGGGCTGACAGTAAGGTTCCATCGGTTGCGGTGGCCTCCATAATAGCCAAGGTTCTGAGGGACAGGGCCATGGTTAGATTTTCCAGGATGTTTCCCCAATATGGTTTCGAAAGGCATAAAGGTTACCCAACC
Source organism: Thermovirga lienii (assembly GCF_036847465.1). Lineage (NCBI taxonomy): Bacteria > Thermotogati > Synergistota > Synergistia > Synergistales > Thermovirgaceae > Thermovirga > Thermovirga lienii. Next base: position 7,822 of record NZ_DAITZW010000008.1, read on the forward strand.
AAGGAACATTATGCAGTTCTGAGGGAGTTGGGGCCTTGCAAGCTCCACAGGAAGAGTTTTCGCCTCTTATAAACAAAAAACCCACCTATTTATGACATGATGTAAAAGGCGGTGAAATCTATGTCCAGCCATTTGAAGTTAGGCTCAAAGGGCGAAGATTTTGCTTGTCGCAAACTGGAGGAGTTGGGGTATGAGATCGTGTCCCGTAACGTCAGGTTCAAACTTGGCGAGATAGATGTGGTCGCCATGGAATCTGGCGAATTGGTGTTCGTGGAGGTAAGGACAAGGAGCGTAGGAATAATGTCTCCTCCAGAGGCTACCGTGGGCCCAAGGAAATTAAAGAAACTTGTAAGGTGCGGCCAAGCTTACGTTGAAAAGTCAGGGTGGAGCGGGCCGTGGAGAATAGACATAGCGGCAGTGACCGTAGATAAAGGAAACTCCATGAAGTTTGAGCTCTTCAAGGACGTTACAGTGGGGTTGGTGGAAATATGAGACCTGTGATGGGCGTAACCTTGCACGGAGTGGAAGCCAGGAAAGTGGAAGTTGAGGTGGAGATAACCGGAGGATTGTTCTCGGTCTCGGTGGTAGGTTTGCCCGATACGGCAGTCAAGGAAGCAAGGGAGAGGGTGCGAGCTGCATTGAGGGCAGTGGGGTTGAACGTAAGAGGCCGGGTGGCCATAAACCTGGCTCCGGCGGACTTGCCCAAGGAAGGGGCCCTCCTGGACCTTCCCATGGCTGTTGGAATTGCAGTCGCCATGGGAGAGGCCAGTCCACCGGAGGGTGCCATATTGATGGGGGAGTTGGCCCTTGATGGCAGGGTCAGAAAGGCAAGGGGAGTTGTCCCAGCGGCCCTCCTTGCGCTGCGTGAAGGGTGGAAAATCTTCGTGCCCAGGGAAAACGTGGATGAAGTCTCCCTCATAAAGGGTGTTGAGGCCTATGCAGTGGAGAACCTGGGAGAGCTTTTGGCCCATTTGCGCGGAGAAAGACCCCTTCAAAGGGTGAAGCCTCATCCAATTCCGGAAGACCCCCTCAAAGCAGATCCGGATCTATCGGAAATAAAGGGTCACTCCCAGGCTAAAAGAGCCCTGGAGATAGCAGCAGCAGGGCACCACAATATCTTCATGATTGGATCACCGGGTTCGGGCAAGACCATGCTGGCCAGAGCTCTTAGGGGGATTTTGCCCCCTCTCTCGGATCAGGAGGCCATGGAGGTTCTTTTGGTGAAGAGCACCGTTGGACTTTCTCCTGGGAACGTTAAAGAAAGACCTTTCAGGATAGTCCACCACACTGCAAGCACCGTCGCTGTCTGTGGCGGCGGACCTAACTTGCGCCCTGGAGAGGTGAGCCTTGCCCATAGGGGCGTCCTGTTCCTTGATGAATTCACCGAATTCAGGAGAGAGTTGATAGAGGCGCTGAGGCAGCCATTGGAGGACGGTTCCATAGTCGTTAGCAGGGCATCGGGAAGCGTTTCATATCCGGCTAGGGTGCTTTTGGTGGCAGCATGCAACCCATGCCCGTGCGGATACCTTGGTGATCCTTCAAAGCAGTGCAGGTGTTCGGCGGCTGCTATAGAAAGATACCAAAGAAAGATATCCGGCCCGATAGTGGACAGGATGGACCTTTATGTTTCCGTCCCCAGGCTTTCACCCCAGGAACTGGTGTCTTTTTCCCCTGCTAAGTCTGAGGACAGTGCAACGGTAAGAGAAAGGGTTGCGGAGGCAAGGAAGCGTCAGCTTTCCCGTTGGGAGAAATGGGGTTACTCCTGCAACGCGGAGGTTCCGGAGAAGATATTGAAAAGACACCTCAACCTTTCCCCAGAGGCCCTTGGGTTCCTTGAGAAGATGGCCGGGAAACTTCAACTCACTGGAAGAGGCATAACCAGGATATTAAGGGTAGCTCGAACCATAGCGGACTTGGATGGTGTGTCTTTTGTGAGCATGGGACATCTTTCTGAGGCGTTGGCCTACAGGAAAGGAGCAAGTATGCCGTGGACAAGCTAAAAGCCTTTATGCTGTTGAACGCTACGGGTACTGTGACGGCAAGGTTCTTCAAAGAAGCAGAAATGGCAAGCTCTGGAGGGCCCTTGGATCCCAGAGAGTTAATAGAGGAAGGGGAAAGTTTTTGGAGGAGAGTGGGTTTTTCCGAGGGGGCCGTTAGTTTTTTGAAGGTAGCCCTAAAGGAGAGTTGGGCGGAACGGGAACTGGAAAGATGCAGCGCCTTGGACGTTATGGTCATAACCTGGGGAAGTGACGAATATCCAGCTCTTTTGGAGGATTTGGATGATCCACCTCTGGTGCTCTACGTTATAGGAGACAAACTGCCTTCTTTTGGCGTTGGAATAGTGGGAACCAGGCGCTGCACCAGCTACGGCAGCAGGGTCGCAGGCTTGATATCCGAAAATGTGGCTTCCTTGGGAATGGACGTTATAAGCGGCGGTGCTTTGGGAATAGATAGCGCTGCTCACAAAGGTTGTATGAGCGCAGGTGGTAAGACGATCGCCGTTTTGGGGACCGGAGTGGATGTGGTTTATCCTTCGAGCAACAGGTGGCTTTTCGAGGAAATAAAGGAAAGTGGATCTTTGGTGAGCGAGTACCCTTTGGGAACCAAGGCGAGACAGTGGACCTTTCCAAGAAGAAACCGCATCATTGCCGGGTTGTCGGAGAAATTGGTGGTGGTCGAGGCCCCAGTAAAAAGCGGTGCCATGATAACTGCAAGGGTGGCCATGGATTTGGGACGAGAGGTTTGGGCAGTGCCAGGTCGGATTACCGATGAAAGTTCAGGAGGTTCCAATTCCTTGATAGCAGATGGAGCCCATGTGCTTTACGACGTGTGTGCCTTCATGGAGAGTTTCAGGGGGCATCAACTGTTTTTGAAAGGATTGGACCTGGGGGTGTCCAAAAAACAGAGCCTGCCAAATCTTTCGGAAAAGCAAATGGAAATTTACGAATTTTTGTGCAAATATGGAGAGCAAACGGTTGACAACATAGCTGTCGGCTGTAAAATGGACGCCGCCCAAGTTTTACAGGAGTTAGGTTATTTGAGCATCGAAGAATTGGTTTTTCCATCAGGTCCAGGGCGGTGGAGCGCCATCCCGAAGGGAACTTGGACTGAAAAAAGATAGGATAAGGAGAAGGAGCATGGCGGTTAGGTTTATAAATGAACACGAAAGACGATTTTTCACGGGAGAGGCATTGAGTTTGGCTTATAGCATGTTCGCGGAGAAAGTGTTTCCCGATCACATTGTGGAGGCGGTTATGACCGAAGCAGTGAGATGGGGGTGCGACGGATACACTGTGGATGAGGCTCTTTTGTCCTCCATATTGTGGGCTATTTGCGAAAAGCCGTCTAGGGGGATGGATGTTCAAAGTGTTTTGGGTCATAACAGTAATAAGATCCGCCTTTCGTGATTGGGGGTTTTGTTTGTGGCTGTGAAAAAGGCTAAAAATAGCAAGGCGAGTAAGAAAAAGACTTTGGTGATCGTGGAGTCACCCTCCAAGGCCAAGACCCTTACAAAGCTTCTGGGCAGAGGCTATGAGGTGAAAGCCAGTGTAGGACACGTTCGAGACCTGCCCAAGAGCAGGCTCGCTGTGGACATAGAGAACAACTTTAAACCCGATTACATAGTGGTGAGAGGCAAGGGCCAAGTCGTCAAGGAGCTCAAGAAGAAAGCATCGGAGAGTTCAAGAATCATTTTGGCTTCGGACCCTGACAGGGAAGGAGAAGCCATAGCGTGGCATTTGGCTGAGATACTTGGCATATCCGCGGAAAGTCCCTGCAGGATGAGGATGTACGAGATAACCCCTAAGGGCGTCAAAGAAGCGCTGGGAGGTTTGGGGCCTATAGATATGAACAAGGTGTATGCCCAGCAGGCCAGGCGAATAATGGACCGGCTGGTGGGTTACTCCATAAGCCCCATTTTGTGGAGGAAGATAAAGTGGGGCCTTTCGGCAGGAAGGGTTCAGTCTGCTGCACTGAAGATCGTGTGCGACAGGGAAAGGGCTATAGAGGATTTCGTCCCGCAGGAATACTGGAATATATCCGTAGAGGCTCAAAAAGAAAATGGCGCTTTGTACAACCTCCGAGTGGAGAAAAGGGGAGGCAAGACCTTATTAAAGGATGGAAAGACTCTACTCATAGATAGCGAAAAGGTCGCCGATGAGATCATAGAAGTTATTGTTTCTAATCCTCTAGTCGTTAAGGATTTTACTTCTAAAGAGGGTGAAAGGAAGCCCCCTGCGCCTTTCAAGACCAGTACACTTCAACAGGAGGCGGCAAGGAGGCTTAAATTTTCGCCTCGAAAGACCATGTCCATAGCTCAGGAACTGTACGAAGGCGTGGAGATCCCCGGAAGGGGAGTTATGGGTCTTATAACCTACATGAGGACCGATAGCTTGAGAGTATCCCCCATTGCTATAGAGGAAGTTCGCTCTCTCATATCTCAAACGTTCGGTCAAAGCTATTTGCCTAAGAAGCCCAATAGCTTTGAAAGCAAGGTGCGGTCTCAGGATGCCCACGAGGCTATAAGGCCGACGGACGTAACCCTTACGCCCGAACAGGCAAAGCAGTACCTTTCGCGAGACCAATATAGGCTTTACGAGCTGATTTGGAAGCGTTTCGTGGCCTCGCAGATGAGCCCTTCGATCGTCGCCAGAGTTACATTGGAGGCCGAAGCGAAGGACATAGGTTTGAAGCAGTCAGGAGTAAGGGTGCTCTTCGATGGGTGGAGCAAGGTTTGGCCATCGGATTTGCAGGAGGAGCTCGTGCCGGAGGCTGTCCCGGGTGAAGAACTTTCTGTCACAAACATAAACAAAGAACAGAAGTTCACAAATCCACCATCAAGATATACGGAAAGTGGACTGATAAAGGTTCTAGAGGATAAGGGCATAGGGCGTCCTTCTACTTATGCCACCATATTGCAGACTTTGAGCGACAGGCGCTACGTGGGTAAGGATGAAGAGAAGAAGTTGAAGCCAACGGAGTTGGGCAAATTGGTCAATGGATTCCTTGAAGAGTATTTCCCTGAGATAGTGGATGTAGGATTCACTGCGAAGATGGAAGAGGAGCTAGATGAGGTTGAGAGCGCTGAGAGAAAATGGGATCAAGTGGTAGGGGAGTTCTGGGCAGCCTTTGAGCCCACACTGCGCTCTGCAGAGGAGAACGCTGAAAAACTTGCTGCCCCTCAGGGAGAACCGATAGGTGAGAATTGTCCACTATGCGGGGCTCCCTTGGTCAAGAGGTTCAGTCGATACGGCGAGTTCATAGGTTGTTCTGCTTTCTCCGACCCTGAAAAGAAGTGCACGTACAGTCGTCCCATAGTTGACAAGATAGGAGTGACTTGCCCCAAGTGCGGCAAAGGAGACGTGGTCAGGCGTAGGGGCAAGAGAGGCAGGACCTTTTATGGGTGTTCCAGGTATCCTGAGTGCGATTACGCATCGTGGTATGAACCCACCGAGGAACGCTGCCCCCAGTGTGGAGGAGTCGTGGTTCTGAAAGGAGCCAAAAGGAACAAGGTCTGTTCGGTATGTGATTGGAAAGAGGGTAAGAAGGATGATGGCCCCAATGAAGAATGATTTGAGAAGTGTACCTGAAGTTACGGTCGTAGGAGCCGGCCTTGCTGGGAGTGAAGCCGCATGGCAGCTTGCTCTGCGGGGCGTGAGAGTAAAGCTCTTTGAGATGCGTCCTAGAAAATACACTCCAGCCCACACCACTGACAAGTTCGCGGAGTTGGTGTGCAGCAACTCCCTGGGCTCCAACGTGGAAGATACCCCTGCTGGAATACTAAAGAACGAGTTGAGAAGATTCAAAAGCCTGGTAATGCAGTGTGCTGACGAGCACGCAGTCCCTGCTGGGAGGGCCCTTGCTGTAGATAGAGAGTCGTTCTCCCAATGTGTGACCGAAAAATTGAGGTCTCACCCCATGATAGAGATAAACTGCAAGGAAGTAGAGGATCTTCCTGATGGATTAGCGATAGTGGCTACGGGGCCGCTGACTAGCGAGAGTTTGGCCAGCAGATTGAAAGAAGTGGTAGGAGAGGATTTCTTATATTTTTTTGATGCAGTAGCTCCTATAGTAACGGCCGAATCCATAGATATGTCCAAGGCTTATAGGGCAAGCCGCTACGGGAAGGGGGAGGACTACATCAACTGCCCACTGACGGAGGAGGAGTACTACGCTTTTTGGGAGGCACTGGTCTCAGCTGAGCGAATACCCCTGAAGGATTTCGAGAGGGATGGCAAGTTTTTCGAAGGGTGCATGCCCGTGGAAGTGTTGGCCCAAAGAGGCAAGGACACCCTGCGTTATGGACCTATGAGACCTGTGGGACTGGAAGACCCTAAGGATGGTAAGAGGCCTTTTGCTGTAGTGCAGCTTCGGCAGGAGAACAAGGCGGGTACCATGTACAACTTGGTGGGTTTTCAGACCAACCTGAAGTGGAAGGAGCAAGAGAGAGTTTTCCGGATGATTCCAGCCCTCAAGAATGCAGAGTTCGTCCGTTTTGGAGTGATGCACCGCAATATATATGTTAACGCTCCCAAGGTGTTGGACGGTCACCTTAGGTTGAAGGCAAGAAGCAATATATACCTCGCTGGCCAGATCACAGGCGTCGAAGGATACGTGGAGAGTACTGCCATGGGATTGGTGGCTGGGATAAATGCTGCATGCCAAGCTCGTGGCCTGAGCCTTCCCCTTTGGCCCATGGAGACGGCAATAGGTTCCCTAATGAACCACCTTTCAGAGGAGAGGCCTCACGGCTTTCAGCCCATGAACATGAACCTCGGCCTTTTCCCTCCTTTGGGAGAACGAATAAAAGACCGATCCCAGAGACTGGCAAGGCATGCCGAGAGGGCAAAAAGGGCGTTGGAGGCCTTCTTGGCGGAGAACAAAATGCTTGTAATTGAAAAAGACTAAAAATTCTCCATATAAAATATTTATACAGAAAATTGTGCTTTTTCCCCCACAAAATGCTACAATATGTTCATGCCAATGAAGATAGAGGAAGCAGTAGATTTATATTTGGACTGGCTTAAGTATGGTCGTGGGAAGTCCGAGAACACTACGGTAAACTACGCTGTAGACCTATGTCAGTTCTCCGACTACCTTGCGTCTCAGGGAGTGGAAGACGTGGAATCCATAAGTTCTGGCCACGTCAGGGCTTTCCTGAGGGATGTAGTCGGCTTTGGCTACGCCCGGACCTCCGCAGCCAGGAAGCTCTCTGCCATAAAGGGTTGGACTGCCTTTTTGAAGGAGAGGGGGCTTGTTGCTTCCGATGTGGCGGCCAGGCTGAAAGGCCCCAGGATCCCCAAGAGGCTTCCCCGGGCTTTGCCTTACGATGACGTGGTCAAGCTGATAGAGGAGGGGCCCAGGGGGGACAATGCCTCAAGAGACAGGGCGGTTTTGGAACTCCTTTACGGGTGCGGCCTTAGGATAGCTGAGGCAGCCGTTTTGAGGTGGGACCAGGTGGACCTGGAGGAAAGATGGATAAGGGTCGTCGGTAAAGGTGACAAAGAGAGGATCGTGCCTTTGGGCCGTTATGCCGTCAATGCGTTGAAAGAATGGAGAGCACAAAGGAGATCCTCTGATGTATATGTCTTTCCTGGTGAGAAGGGAGGCCCTATAACGGTTCGAACTTTGCGCAGGATAGTCGTGAGGTGTGCAAGAAACGTTGGCTTAAGCGGTGTTACTCCTCATGCCTTGAGGCATAGCTTCGCGACCCATATGTTGGAACGGGGTGCCAACCTCAGGGTTTTGCAGGAACTTTTGGGACATGAAAGCTTGTTGACCACTCAGCGGTACTTGAAGGTGACCGCTGAGCAGCTGAAACAAAGCTATATAAAGGCCCATCCCAGGGCGGTGTTCGGAGGGAAAGATGTTTAAGGGAACTACTATTTTGTGTGTCAGAAAGAACGGCAAGGTGGCCATGGTTGGAGATGGCCAGGTCACTTTAGGCAGTCAGGTAGTGAAGGCCAGCGCCAAGAAGGTAAGGCGGCTGTACAACGATAAGGTTCTATGCGGTTTCGCCGGTGCTACGGCGGATGCCATGACCTTGCTGGAGCGTTTTGAGAGACAGCTCGACGAGCAGTCAGGCAACCTGATGAGGGCTGCAGTGGCCTTGGTCAGGGATTGGAGGACCGATAAGGTTTTAAGAAGGCTTGAAGCCATGATGCTGGTTGCCGATATCAACCAGACCCTGCTTTTGTCCGGAACTGGAGACATCCTGGAACCTGAGGGAGATGCTTCCTCTATAGGTTCGGGAGCAGGTTATGCCTTGGCTGCAGCCAGGGCGTTCATAGATGCGGGTCTTACGGATGCCGAGTTGATAGCTCGAAAGTCCTTGGAGATAGCCGCGGGAATATGTATTTACACCAATAGCGTATTGACTGTGGAGGTGCTTGAGTCTTGAATTTTTACAACGAGGAGGCTTTGACTCCCCGTAAGATAGTAGAATACCTTGGAAGGTATATTGTAGGACAGGAGAAGGCCAAAAGGGCGGTTGCCATAGCCTTGAGAAACAGGATGCGCAGAAAGAAGTTGCCCCAAGAGATGGCCAAGGAGATAACTCCTAAGAACATCCTCATGGTGGGACCCACAGGAGTCGGAAAGACGGAGATAGCCAGGAGGCTTTCGCAGCTCGTAAACGCCCCCTTTGTAAAGGTCGAGGCCACCAAGTACACCGAAGTGGGCTACGTGGGGCGAGATGTGGAGTCCATGGTTCGGGACCTGGTGGAAAGGGCTTACCACATGGTTAAGGAGAAGCACTTGCAAGAGGTGCAGGAGGAAGCCTCAAGAAGGGTTGAAGAGAGGTTGCTTGATGCCCTTCTGCCCAGGAAAAGGGTCCAGGAAAAGGTTACGAACATGGTGGAGTTCCTGTTGGGTCAAGGTGACTCTAATGAAAGGGAAGAAGAGACAGAAGATCCCAAGCGTCAGGCCACCAGAGAGAAGTTACGAAGGCTCCTTAGGGAGGGCAAACTGGACGCCAGGGAGATTGAAATCGAAGTAGTTGAATCTGCGCAGGTAGGTATACCCATCTTGGGGGCCCCAGGCATGGACGAGATGGGTATAAACATTGGAGAGATGCTCAGCGGCCTGTTTCCCAAAAAGAAGAAGAAGGTCACCATGACTGTTGCCGAAGCCAAGCGGGTGTTACAGGCCGAGGAGGCGGAGAAGCTCATAGACCACGAGGCAGTGTCTAAGGAGGCTGTCAGAAAGGCTCAGGAGGAAGGGATAATATTCATCGACGAACTGGACAAGGTAGCCTCTGCATCGAGTTCCACCTCGGGGCCGGACGTGAGTCGAGAGGGAGTCCAAAGAGACCTTCTCCCTATCATCGAAGGTTGTACGGTCAACACAAAATACGGCCCCATACGTACAGATCATATTTTATTCATAGGTGCAGGGGCCTTCCACAAGGTAAAACCCTCTGATCTGGTTCCGGAGCTTCAGGGTAGGCTGCCTCTAAGGGTTGAACTTGATCCTCTCACGGAGAATGACCTTGCAAGGATCCTTGTGGAACCCGAGAACAGCCTTTTAAAGCAGTATAAGGCCTTATTGGAGACCGAAGGGGTAGAGCTGGTCTTCACGGAGGATGGGGTGGCGGAGATAGCTTCGATAGCCGCAAGAATGAATATTGAGATGGAAAATATAGGAGCGAGAAGGCTGCACACCATAATGGAGGCCCTTTTGGAGGATATACAGTTTGAAGCTCCCGAGCGGAAAGGCGAAGTTATAACGGTGGATGCCAAGATGGTCAGGGAGAAACTCCATGATGTAGTGGCCGACACAGATTTAAGGAAGTATCTTTTGTAACTTAAATTGACCTAAAAGTACGCAACAGGTACTGCAATTCAAATAAACGAGATATTTGGAGGGATAAGCTAGCTATGAATACTCCTAAGGAACTTTACGAATCTAGAGCTAAGATCAAAGATCCTACTGCTATGCAGGATTTGCTGGAGAAAACTAGGATTGTAAACAAAGTGCTCCAAAACATGAAAGAGGCAAATTCACAGGAATTCCAAAAGTTGGCCAAGGTTCTGTGCGATCTTTCCACTGCCAACGTATATATGATAGATAGTAAGGGGAAGATCCTTGGATACGCCTGGGTAAGTGAATATGACTGCCCTATAATGACGGACCTTTTGAAAAATGGCTACATGCCGGAAGGTTACGTGGAGAGGCTCAACAGGTTCAACGAGTCGGTGCTCAACCACACGGATCATGGCCTTTGTGCTTATGCAGATCATCCTTGCAACAATTCAAACAAGCATGTAGTTTATGTTCCCATTTATGGAGGAGGGGAACGTCTGGGGACTTTGATGTTGGTTCGCTTTGGGTACCCCTTCGACACCAGGGACCTGGTGCTAAGCGAATATCTGTCCACCGTCGTAGGGATCGAGATCCTCAATGCAAAAGCCAGAGAGATAGAGGAAAGGGCAAGGGAGAGGCTTATAGTCCAAATGGCCATGCGAGCTTTGTCTTACTCTGAGGTGGAGTCGGTCAGGCACATAATTTCGGAGCTAGGTTCCTCGGAGGGTGTCGTTGTGGCCAGTAAGGTTGCAGACAAGGCTGGAGTTACAAGAAGCGTCATCGTCAACGCCCTGCGAAAGCTTGAGAGTGCTGGAATCATAGAGAGCCGAAGCCTGGGCATGAAAGGGACATACATAAAGATATTGAGTCGACTTTTCATGGAGGAGTTGGGTTTTCAAGAGTAATGACCTTGCGAGGTTAAGGTGTTATAATCATCATAATAACAAAGCAGTTCATGGAGGTGGTTAGGGCGGAAACAGTGTTTTACGGTCCTTTCGGCTCTTATTAAATTGACAATTATTCAAAAAACGGAGGTATCTGAACTGCATGATTCAACAAGAAGCTCCCCATTCTGAGGCGCTTAAAATAGGGGATGTAGTAGAAGGAACGGTTGAGCAAATAGTACCCTACGGCGTGTTCGTGAGGCTTAATAATGGCAAGCGGGCCATGATCCATATATCTGAGCTGTCCCGAGGGTATGTCAAGAAAGTTGAAGACGTGATGGAGCTCAATCAGAAGGTTAAGGCCAAGGTCATCAAAATAGACGAACGAGGTCGCATAGACCTCTCCATCAAGAAGCTCCAAGAGGAGAATGCCCGCCCAGCAAGGGCCACCTCACCGGCAGAGGATTTCGAGAAAAAGTTGGCGTCCTTCTTAAAAGCGAGCGAAGAGAAAATGATGGATCTGAGTAAAAAGACTAAAGATGGAAAAGGTAGCAGGAGTCGTGGCAAGAAATAGGGTAATGGTTCCATTGGGCCTTAAGTGGAGGGGGAAGAACTTACCCCCTCTTTTTTTTGACAGGATCTTTCCAAAGGACCTAGATCTTATAAGAAGGCAGGTAAAAAACCGCAAGTTTGACGAATCTTTGGTGTTGGGTGTTGCAAAGAGGTGTTCTTGGGGTGTGCCTGCGGTAATAGTGTGTGCTCCCTTGAAGGCCTTGAAGCCTTTCCCTACATCTTTTTGGCTCACGTGCCCTTATATAACTAAGGCATGTGACAGATTGGAATCTTCCGGTGGAGTGGCTCAATTGGAATCTTATTTGGAACAAGGCAAAAGGCACGAATGGAGCGCATTCATCATGGCCCATGTCGCACTTCGCATGTCACTTCTTGATGAAAACAAAAAAAGATTTTTGATCTCCAAAAGACCCCGCATGTGGGACGTTATTCGCAAGGGAGGCCCCGGGGGAATCCTTCCGAAAGGAAAAGTTACAGTCAAGTGCCTTCATCTTCAGATTGCATCTTGGATGGCCCTCGGTTGGCATCCAGGGGAGCCCTGGCTCAAGGATAGGCTGCCGGAACTTGGATGTCCTGACTGTGATCAAGTCAACTGTTTTGGCTAGGAGGTAATTGGGGTGGATGTGAACCTAGGAGCCGTGGATTTAGGGTCCAACTCCTTGCGTTGTTTAGTCGTTGGTTACGCAAAGAAAAGGCTCACATACAGGGCTTCGGGGCTTTGGATAACTCGAATAACGGAAGGTATAGGCTCTGGAAGTTTTGTAGCAGAGGGTCGGGCCGTTGATCGAACCATGGCGGCAGTGAGGGAAGCCTTGAAAATGCTCGATGCCTTCGGGGTAGAAAAAAGCATGACGAAGGTTTTTGCCACTGAAAGTCTGCGAGCAGCGGGGAACGGCCATTCCATAAAGATGATGATAGAACAACTTTGTGCCCTTCCAGTAGATATTTTATCTCCTTCTGAGGAAGCCTACTTGAGCAGGAAGGGAGCACTGCTGGGTCTGGGGGGGCATGACGTGGTTTTCGACTTAGGAGGAGGGAGCCTGGAGCTAAGCGGAGAGGACTTCGCTCATTCCTTCCCATTGGGCGCTGTCAGAATGACAGGCCTTTACGGTGAGGATTGGAAGAAGATAAAAGATGCAGTCAAAATAGCTTTGGCGGGAGCAAAGATTCATGGAAAAAAGCTTGCAGGCGTAGGCGGAACTTCCTCTAACCTTGCCATGATGGCAAAGGGACTTCCCAACAGCGAGTACCATCCTTCCAAGATCCACGGATGCAAAATCAGCTTGGAGTACTTGGCCCTTACTCGCCAAAGATTGAAGTCTCTTTCAGTTGATGAAAGAAAAAACGTACTTGGGCTTGAACGGGGGAGAGAGGATATTATAATAGCTGGGATAAGCGTCATAGAGGCTTTACTGGAAAGCCTGAACTTAAAGGAATACACTCACAGCGAAACCGACCTTTTGTGGGCCCAGTGTGCTGCAATGGCTGAGTCTCGCGGGCTTGAAGTAGAAGGAATCGTTTTATGAGATAGGAGCTGATCACAGTGTGGCACGGAAGGTTTAGAGAAGATACCGCCGAGGTGGTGCAGGAGTTCACCCAATCCCTTGATATGGACTGGAGATTAGCCAAGTACGATATATACGGAAGCATAGCCCATGCCCGGATGCTTGGAGAGGTTGGAATCATAACCAAGGAGGAGTCCAAGCTTCTGGAGGAAGGCCTTAGACAGGTCTTGAAGGAAATCCAAGAGGGGACTTTTTCTCCCAAACTTTCCCTGGAAGATGTTCACATGAACATAGAGGCCCGCCTGACGGAGCTTATTGGCCCAGTGGGGGCTAAGCTTCATACCGGCAGAAGCCGTAATGACCAATCGGCAACAACGGTCAGGCTCTTTTTACGCAAGGAGATGGTCGATGTAGGAGATGGCCTGTTGACTTTGATGGATGCCTTGATAGACAGGGCAACGGCTCACAGGACCGTAATAGTGCCTGGCTACACCCACCTGCAGCAGGCTCAGCCCATAAGCATGGGGCATTATTGGTTGTCCCATTTTTGGGCCTTTTCCAGGGACTTCAGAAGGGTGCTTTTTGCCTTGGATTCCATAGATGAGTGTCCCCTAGGGGCTGGAGCGCTGGCGGGCTCGACCCTTCCTCTGGACAGGGAGCACACTGCAAGGCTTTTGGGCTTCAAGAAACCAACGGACAACAGCTTGGATTCGGTGGGGCACAGGGACCACATGTTGGACTGCCAGTATGCACTGGCGGTGGTGATGCTTCATGTAAGCCGCCTTTCAGAGGATTTGGTCATATACGGTTCCAGGGAGTTTGGATGGCTTGACCTGCCGGACTCTTTCTGCACTGGTTCAAGCATGATGCCCCAGAAGAAGAACCCAGATGTGTTGGAGTTGGCAAGGGGGAGGACCGGCGGAGTTTACGGGGATCTTATAAACCTTGCCGTCACCATGAAGGCCTTGCCTTCGACCTACAACAGAGACATGCAGGAGGATAAGCGCCCCCTATGGAACTCCCTTCAGGTGGTCAAGGACGTCCTTGAGGTGCTCCCTCTTCTGATATCCCGTGTTGAGATAGATCAGGAAAAGGCCCTTGAGTCCTTCAGGGAGGGTTTCGCCCTGGCGACCGATGTGGCAGAGTACCTGGTCTTGAAAGGTGTTCCTTTCAGAGAGGCTCACGCGAAGGTTGGAAAAGCCGTCAGGTGGTGCATAGACAACTACAAAGACCTGGAAGAGTTGTCCTTGGAGGAGTGGAAAGAGCTCATTCCAGAGGTGGAGGAAGACCTGCTTGAACTCATGAGCCTTGAACAATCGGTCAACAGAAGGGAAACCTACGGAGGGACTTCTTTCAAACAGGTGGCCCTTCAGATAGAAAGAGGCTTGAGGCTTCTTGAAGAATACAGGGAAAGGCTTGCTCTATATCCAGCGAAGTTCTCACTTTAAACAGAGTGGGGCTTCTTTAGGGGACCTCTAAAGAACGAAAAATTTTTTGCAAAAAAATTTACAAGATACCCTTGACAGAGAGGCCAATGCCGGGTATATTGTTCCCGCTCCATGCGGGCCGTTAGCTCAGTTGGCAGAGCACCGGACTTTTAATCCGGGTGTCACAGGTTCGAATCCTGTACGGCCCACCACCTGGTAGTAGCTTAACGCGGTCCCATCGTCTAGTGGCCTAGGACACAGCCCTTTCAAGGCTGCGGCGCGGGTTCGAATCCCGCTGGGACCGCCACTTTTTATTGCCGGCGTAGCTCATTAGGTAGAGCAGCGCACTCGTAATGCGCAGGTAGGCGGTTCGAGTCCGCCCGCCGGCTCCAGAATAGCAGACAAGCCACGCAATGTGGCTTATTTTTTTATGGAGGTTCCAGCATGACCCACAAGGTGCGGCTGATTTTGGCCAGGCACGGCCAGACGGACTGGAATGCCCAAAGAAGATTCCAAGGAAAGACCGACGTCCCCTTGAACGAGGCAGGCCTGAATGAGGCCAAGGCCCTCGCCGAGCGCCTAAAGAACTGGCCATTTGACGTTATATACGCCAGTCCCCTATCCAGAGCCCTCAAGACGGCTCAGATAATTTCCGAAGTCAACGTCAACGGTGGAAGCATCAAGGTCTGCAACGAGCTTGAGGAGATGGGATTTGGGATATGGGAAAAGCTATCGATACACGAGGTAATAAAAAACTTTCCAGGACAATACGAAGCTTGGAAAGATGACCCGTCGAAGATGATTCCACCAGGAGGGGAATCCTTCAAGGAAATAATAGGGAGAGTGAAACCGGTCTTGGAGGATATATTGAATGGCCAAAATAGAGAGGTCCTGGTGGTGGCTCATGGTGGAGTAATAAGGGCCATTGTCGCGTCCCTTTTAGGACTTTCTCCTTCGGGCATATGGCATATGCGCCTGGATAACTGCGGTTTAGTAGGGCTGGTCTGCAAGGATGAGCAGGCGTCCCTTCTTTTTTGGAACGATGCCCTTCATCTTCACGTCCCCTTTGAACTTATTGATAAACTGCCCATTCTTTGAAGATGACAACACTCCCAGGTACATGATATAAAAGTCATGTGCCAAGAGGAGGTTGAAGAATGGTTTCTTCCGGTAAGGTGGAGGAAGAGAGAAAGAAGCAGCTAGAAGAGGAAGTTCTTTTGTGGCAAAGGGCCGTTGAAGGAGATGAAAAGGCCCGCGAGGAGCTCATCTTGATGCACAGGCCAATGGTCTTCTGGTTGGCCAGCAAGTTCAACGTTTCTCCTCAGCAATATCCCGACTTGATACAGGAGGGAATGGTGGCCCTCATAGAGGCCGTGGACCGCTTCGACCCATCCAGAAACATCAAGTTCTCTACCTTTGCTTACTACCGAGTTAAAGGGCAGATGGCTAATTTCCTTCAGAGAGTAGAGGCCAAGGCTCCCATGCCTGTGGATGAAACCTCACTCCACATTGTAAGTTCCGACGATTTCGAAAAGCTTGAATGGCTCATGAGCCTCACTGAGGAGCTTTCGAGGCTTCCAGAGAGGGAGGCAGAGATAGTCAGGGCGTTAGTCCTAGACAACGTTAAGGCTGCGGACTTGGCCAAGGAGAAGGGTTTTGACGTGAGCCACATATACAGACTTAAGCGGAAGGCCTTAGCAAAGTTGAGAGCAGTTTTAGGTCTGGAGGATGCAGTAAAAGGCCCCTAAGTTGTGATAATTATCAATGCAGGTTTCTTTGAGACAATTTGGGGGGAAGGGTTTTGGAGAAAAAACTTAGAAGGACCCAGAAATGGATAGAAAGGTGCATCCAGGCCTACAGAAGAGGCAAATACATGTATGCAGTGTCCGAGCTGGAGAGCGCAAGGGCAGAACTGGAATCGGCGAGGAATAAGTTATGGGAAATAACGGCAGAAGAGGCCAAAAATGGTAAAGTAAAACTCGGTTACGCCGTTTCAATGGGAGTGAAGTCTGCGGCTTTTGCCCTTTTGATACTTATGATTGCTGCGCTTCCTACGTCCACTATGCGGGGGCTTCCTCTCCAGGTCGTGAAAGAAGACAACCTAACCCTCGAGTGGGTCACTCCCGATGAAAGGTCGGCCCTTGTTGCCTTGCGAAAGAGTTTGAGCGAGATGAACCTTTCTGCCAGTGCTGTGGATGAAACGGACCTCAAGGTTGAAGGTGCACAAGTTGCCAAGGTGCCACAGAAGGATAGAAAGGTTCAAAACGTAGAAAACTCGGAACCAGAAAAGGATGAAGAAGGATCCCTGAGCGTAGAGGATGTTTTGTATTTGTACGAGGTGGGCCAGAGGGCTTTGAGAAAAGAGAGCATTAGAATAAAATAAAGAACATTGATGGGTAGTAAATTTGCGGGAAGGGGTGTTTCCTTAGTGAGAAAGCTTTTGTCGTTTGTTTTATTATCAGGTGCCTTGTTATTGTGCTTTGCATCGTTTTCCTTTGCTCAAAACCCCCTGGTGGTAGGAGTTGGTGTGTCCGGTAACAAGGAAGTAGCTTCCAATTTCATATTAAGTGTAGTTGAAACCAAGGTAGGAGAGCCCCTGGACCGCGAAGTGGTTCAGAAGGACATAGACAACATATACGGCTTGGGATTTTTCTCCCTGGTCGATGTGAATGTCACCCCTCAGTCCGGCGGGGTATACGTGGAGTATGAAGTGGTAGAGAACCCCACCATCAAGGAAATAGTTTTCGAGGGAAACACGGTCTATTCCAGTGAGGAGCTCATGGAGTACGTATTCTCCAAGCCTGGAAGCGTGTTCAATAGGGTCTTTTTCAGGCACGACCTGCAGAGGATAAAGGAAAAGTACGAAAAGGACGGTTACACTTTGGTGAGGATGGAGGACGTAACCTTTGAGGATGGCGTAGTAAAGATAAAGATCGTCGAACCCAGGGTGGGCGACATCATTATTCAGGGAAACAAAAAAACCAAGACCTTCGTAATAAAGCGAGAGATACTCCTCAAGAAAGGGGATCTATTCAACGCCGTCTTGGTTAGGCACTCGCTGAACAAGCTCAACCAGCTTGGCTTCTTCGAGGACGTCAGCTTGGGATTTGAACCCAACGAGGAAAACCCCGATATGGTGAACTTGGTGTTCACGGTTACCGAGCAGAAGACCACAAAGGTCGGCCTTTCCATAGGTCACGGTTCCAGTAGCGGATGGACCGGAGGCGCGACCTTGACCGAGACCAACTACAAAGGCCTTGGACAGAGGGCCGAGATTGGATTTGAGACTGGAGACAGGGAGCAGTACTGGATAAGCTTCACTGAGCCCTACATGGACCAGGAGCATTACTCCTGGAAGGTCGGAGTTTACAAGAGAAGCTGGGAGGACCTTGAGGAGTACGAAGATGGAACGCTCCAGCACTACTACGACGAGGACAAGAAAGGGGCTTACTTCGGTATAGGCAAGAAGTTTCGTTCCGACGATAGGCTTAGCTGGTATGCCCTTTTGGATTGGCACGATGTTGAGATCTTCAACGTGAGGAACCCTGACGAGACTCCAGGGACAATGGTGGACGATGAGGATCGCGTAGGGACCAACTACTCCATTACGGGCACTTTCACCTATAATGACATGGTGAAGTACATATCCTATCCTGACGGGGCAGTGTACAAATTGAACGTCGAACAGGGCTACTTTGAGCCGGACGACGGAGACAAGATGGATTACACCAAGTACTGGATAGAGACTAGATACTACAGGCCCCTCAAGGACTTTTTGTCGGGGATAATGGACAATCTGGACATCGGTTCCGAGGATAACCCGGTGATATTTGCGACCCGACTGATGTATGGTTCTTCTTCCGGTCAGGTTCCGTGGTCTGAGCAGTACTTCCTGGGTGGATCCAGCACGTTGAGAGGGTACAACGACGACGAGTTCGAGGGTGACGAGATGGCCCTTTTGAACGCCGAACTAAGAGTACCAGTCAAGGATGCTTTCTCCGTGGTTTTCTTCTACGACACAGGTATGGCATCGGACAACTTCAGTTTCTCTGACTTGAAGGATGCTTACGGAATCGGGGTCAGGGTTCGTACCCCACTGGGCAATCTAAGGCTGGATGTAGCCGAGGGAGAATATGAGACAGTTACTCATTTTGGCTTTGGGGAGATGTTCTAGGTGGTGCACTTCTGAGGGATGAACGTTTTCTTGAGGGTTGTGCTTCGAACTTTGTGGGCCTCGGTCGTCTTGGTTATGGCCGTGGCCTTTCTAATGAATAAGGAGGCATGCGCCTTCGTTAAGGTGGAAGGTGTGCAGCCGTGGCTTGCTGAGGTCACGGAGCGTTCCTTGGACGCTGTATGGAGCGAGGCAGTGAAGCGAAGCCTCCCAAACAGGGACGCGGTGCTGAAGCTTGTGGCCAAGAGGCTCTTTCCGGGGTTGGTCGTAGAGGATCTCAGGGAAGATGGAGATAACCTTTACGTCAGGTTTGCCCCCTCCCAAGATGGAAAGCAGTGGAAGGCGGTTTTCAACTATCCAAAGCTTTCACCCTTTCTTTCGAGGCTTTTTGAAAAGGATGCACAAGCCTTGCGCGGTAAATTTGAAGAGATGTTGGATCACCTTTCCTTCGATGTCCTGAGATGGTCCTCTGGCGCATTTCAGGAGAAGGCAGAAGGCATGATAGAGTCAAGCCTTCCTGGGTGGAAAGGCGCATTTGTCTTTTCTACGGAAGAAGAGTCTTTTGTGCTGGAGGTGAGCTTTACCCCGAAAGACCCTATCGTAGTGGCGTTCAGGACCAGCTTCTCTTCCCTTACTATCCCCAACATACTGCAAGCAGATTTGGAAGAGGAGACCTTGGAAGTGCTTTCCGATTACATAGGCCTTCCGGTCCAGTGGGTTTCCAAGCACAAAAAGGACATCTCCAGGCAGGTTGCAAGCTCCCTGGAGGAAAAGTGGCAGGCTAGGAAGCTAAAGGGGAAGGTGGAGGTGGATCTTACCCCACAGGCTGTTTCTTCCATGAAGGTCAACGTGGAGAGCCAAAAGTACGTGCTCAGGGCATGGCTTACCACTTATATTGGCTCTGAGGGAAGGTACCCAGAGGTGGGGATTCATTTTGGAAGACGAACGGTTCCCCTATCTGGTTTCGATCTGGAGCTATACGGCGAAGGGATAGTGCGAGTGGACAATGGCGACCTGGAAAGCCGCCTAGGGGCTAGGTGGCTTTTGTGGAAAGATGTTTGGGTTGGAGCGGAGCGAGTTTTCCCAGATGATGAGTATTGGGGGCGAGTCTGGTTTGACAAGATCCTGGATGGGGTTTATGGTTGGGCTCGCTTCAACGAAGAGAACGAGGTCGAAGCTGCCGTCGGATGGAGGTTAAGGGAGCACATATCCTGGGAGCTTTTTTACGATAGCAGAGAGGAAGACGAATTTTGCGTAAGGTTGGTAGGTAACCTTTAGGAGGGAGTATTACATCAAGATGATCGTAGAGCGGGATATTACCATAGCCGAGCTAGCTGGATTGGTGGAGGGCAAACCCCTTGGGGACGAGAGAAAGATCGTTAGGGGTGTGCAGCTTCCATCGGGGCAGAGGCGGGACTATGTGGCAGTGGCATGGCAGAAAGAGGACTTTCATTTGGTGGGCGAAGATGTCCCAGTGGTTGTTCCTGAAGGGTGGCTTACGGAAGGAAGGACTGGTATAGAGGTAAAAGACCCGCAGCTTGCTTTTGCTAAAATATTGTCGTTTTTCTCCCCCAAGAAAGATTTCTCGCCAGGGATTCACGAAACGGCGGTAGTGGACGCTGCGGCCAAGGTGGATCCTTCGGCGAGCGTCGGCCCATACTGTGTCATCAAAAAAGATGCCGAGATAGGTCCAGGCGTGGTGCTGGAGTCAGGGGTATACGTAGGAGAGTCCGTCAAGATTGGGGCCAGAACACGAATTGAACATGGCGTTGTGCTCTATGATGGCACCATCGTGGGTGAGGATTGCCTTATCCACGCAGGTTCCGTAATTGGGTGCGATGGCTTCGGCTTTCTACTGAACAGGGCCCCCAAACCCATAAAGATACCCCAACTGGGCAGAGTCAGGATTGGAAACAGGGTAGAGATAGGAGCCTGCAGCACCATAGATCGGGCTACGCTGGATGAGACGGTCGTGGGGGATGACACGGTGATAGACAACCATGTCCACATAGGACACAACGCCAAGATAGGCAAAGGATGTGTGTTGGTGGCCATGGTAGGCATTGCAGGCAGCGCAGTGCTTGAGGACGGAGTGGTCATGGCTGCCCGAAGCGGCGTAGCTGATCACGTCAGGGTCGGAAAGGGGGCAGTGATAGCTGCTCACGGAGGCGCTACGAAGGACGTGCCTCCCGGGAAGGTGTATTCAGGCTTCCCGGCGCGGGAGCACGATCAGGAAATGAAAAGACAGGTAATAGTAGGCAAGCTGGTGGAGCTTTATCCTAAGCTAAGGAAAGTTCTTAAGTCGTTGGATAAAGATCAAGAGGGTGCTGGTGAAAGTAAATGACGCGAGGAAAGATAAAAAGGCTTAAAAGCCCCATGGTGCTCCAAGGAAAGGGGCTTCATACAGGGGTAGAATCTACTCTCAGGCTCTACCCGGTGGATGAACTTGGAATATGGGTGGAAAAGGAGGGGAAAAGGTACAACCTCCAGGATCTTGAAGTCGACGGTTCGGCGAGAGGAACGGCCCTCCTTTTTCCTGATGGAAAGAGCTTAAAGACGGTGGAGCATCTCTTGGCGGCCTTGTCAGGACTGGGAGTGTGGCAGGTGGCTTTTTCCGTAGAGGGGCCTGAGGTGCCTGCCATGGACGGCTCGTGCTTCCCTCTGGCAAAGGAGCTTTCTGGAAACGTGGAGGAGATTTCCCTGGAGAAGGACCTTTGTGTGGATGTGGCCTTTCCCATTTGGGTGCACGACGAAAATAGAAAGGCTTTCGTGGCGGCCTTCCCTGGTGAGGGCTTTCAGACATCGGTGGTAGTTAATTATGGAACGGAAAGGGGCATAACGCAGGCCTTTGAGTACGTTCACAGCGAAGGGGCCTTCCTTGAGGAAGTGGCCAAGGCAAGGACCTTCGTATTGGAAGAGGAGATAGAGTTTGTGATATCCAGAGGGTTAGGCCTGGGAGGGTCGAAGGATAACACGGTAGTGGTCCCTTTGAGGGGGCCAATGGAGGGATTGAGGTATCCTGACGAACTGGCAAGGCATAAGACCCTGGATCTTATAGGTGATCTCTCACTTTTGGGGTCTCCCGTGAGAGGTATTGTGGTCTCATACAAGGGAGGGCATGCCCTTAACGTGGAACTTGCTAGAAGGCTAAAAAGACTTTTAGTGCGGGATAATGTATGTTAAAAAAGCGACTATATAAGTTTGAAGGAGGCGCAGCCATGGACATTCTAAAGATAAGAAGTTTTCTACCCCATAGGTATCCCTTCCTTTTGGTTGACCGGGTGCTGGAGGTAGGCGAAGACAGGGTGGTAGGATACAAAAACGTAACTATAAACGAACCATTCTTTGTAGGCCACTTCCCTGAGGAGCCGGTAATGCCTGGAGTGTTGGTTTTGGAATCCATGGGGCAAGTTGCAGCCATGATGATAGCTACCAAGCCGGAGGCGAAGGGCTTGGCAATGTATCTTACTGGGATAGAGAAGGCCAAGCTGAGAAAACCGGTAGTGCCAGGGGACAAGCTGGTGACCGAGGCCAAGTTAGTGAGGCTTCGAGGCAAGGTTGGAAAGGTCGAGGCAGTGGCAAAGGTGGAAGGCGAAGTAGTGGCGGAAGCCCTTTTTAGCTTCGTGGTCGCAGAGAGGCTTACAGGGGAGAAAGATTGATGGCAACCTTTATCCATCCTACTGCACTGGTATCAAGCAAGGCAGAATTGGGAGATGGTGTGTCGGTAGGGCCTTACTGTATCGTCCATGACGACGTGGAGATTGGGCCAGGAACGAAACTTGAGGCCTTCGTTACTGTTCGGGATCATGTGAGAATCGGCCAAAACTGCCTTTTGTGCGAACACGTGACTTTGGGTCAGGCACCCCAGGATTTTGGATACAAGGGAGAGCTATCCTGGGTGAAGATCGGAGACGGCGTGACCCTAAGGGAGAACGTTACTGTACACCTTGCCAGTGGAGAAGGAGCGACAACTACCGTCAGTGACGGCTGCTTCATAATGGAGGGTGTTCACATAGGACATAACGTCTTCGTGGGGCCCAACTGCGTAATAGCAAGCAAGGCAGGCCTGGCAGGATACGCTAGCATAGGCAAGGGAGCAGTTCTCGGGGGACTGTGCGGCATCCACCAGTTCGTGCGGATCGGTGATTACTGCATGATAGGTGGGTTATCCAAGGTGGTCAAGGATGTCCCTCCCTTTTTGACTGCTGATGGCCACCCCGCCAAGATACGGGGGCTCAATGTAATAGGGCTCAGAAGGAACGGCTTCAGCCAACAGGACAGGAGCCTCATAAAGAGGGTGTACAAGACACTATTAAGGAGCGGGTTGATGCTCAAGGAGGCCGTGGAGGCGGTGGAGAAAGGGTATGATCTTGTTCCTCCGGTGAGGGAGATTTTGGCCTTCCTCAAGGAGAGCAAGAGGGGAATCTCCCCTTGGCCAGGCAAGGGCGAAAAGAGGTCATTCGATGATTAAGCTTTTCGTGATGGACGTAGATGGTACCATGACCGATGGTGGCATTTTGGTGGACGGCTGTGGAAACGAGTGGAAGCGTTTCGATGTCAAGGACGGCATGGGGATAGCGAGGCTCAAAAAGAGCGGAGTAGAAGTGTGCATCATAAGCGGCCGTCCGTCCAAGGCAACCGCCGGTAGGGCTGAGGAGTTGGGGATAACTAGGGTGTACCAAGGAGTGGATGACAAGCTTGCTCTTTTGAAGAGCATAGCGGAGGAAATGGGTTTGACTCCTAGCGAGATCGCTTACATAGGGGATGACGTGAATGACGTGCCCTGCCTTGAATGGGTAGGGCTTGGATTTGCGCCGTCTGATGCTCTTTTGGAGGCTCAAAGGGCTTCAGACGTGGTGACCCCATCAAGGGGAGGTTATGGAGCGGTGCGAGATGCGGCCGAGTTCGTACTGCAGAAAAATCAATCTGAAGGGACTTCCAAGGGATGAGCAAAAAGCGCCACTTGCTGAGAACGCTAGATAGATACATCCTTTCGGAGGTTTCTGGGGCGTTTTTCTTTGGTATAGCAGCCTTCGCAGTGCTTTTGGTGGCAGGGGACCTTTTGTTCGACATTGCTGATCTGATAGTCGAAAAGGGGGTTTCCGCCTGGGCTGTAGCGAAGCTTTTCGCATACAAGCTTCCCGAGGTCATAGTTATGACTTTGCCCATGGCATCTCTTTTGGCTTGCCTTTTGACCTTCAGCAGGCTTTCATCCCAAAGCGAGATAGTGGCCCTTAGGGCGTCGGGGGTTGCCTTTCAGAGGATACTGGTTCCCATATTGATTGCTGGCACATTGGTTTCCATGGTGGCCTTGGCTTTCAACGAGACTTTGGTTCCTCTCTCCAACAAGGCAGCGGACAACATACTCAGATTTGAAGTGGCAAAGGAAAAGCCCACAATGCTGAAGGAAAAGGTGTTTTTGAGGGAGGAGTCTGGAGGAACCTTGAAGAGAGTGGTCTACATAGCCAAGCTTCGATACAACAAGGGCGAGATGGAGGACGTGCTGATTCAGGATTTTGAGAAAGGAATCTTGAACAGAATAACCAACGCCAAGCGAGGTTATTGGACCAAGGAAGGATGGGTCCTCAGGGATGGCAAGGTCTTTGAGGTCAAAGGTGGAGAGAAGGTCCAGTTGCTTTTTTCCTTTGATACCCAGAAGATGCCGGTCCTTTTCGAACCGCAAAAGATGGTTAAGGTTTCCCGAAACCCCCAGGAGATGAGCGCGCTGGAGCTATGGGAATACATAAAGCTAATGAAGAAGCAAGGCTCAAACCTGTCTCCTTTGTGGGTTTTGTTTCACTTGAAACTGGCTCTGCCGTGGGCATGTGTGATATTGGCCCTTTTGGGCACTACCCTTGGGGTAAGGCCACACCGTTCAGGACACGGCACGGGGCTTGCAACAAGCGTTTTCATAGTCTTTTTGTACTACGTTCTCATGTCCTTTTTCAAATCTTTTGGAGAGGCGGGGCATCTAAGCCCCCTCATCGCTGCTTGGATGCCCAATCTTACATTCTTCGCCTACGCGTTCAGGTTGGCGCTGAAGGCTAATGGTTAGGGGTGGTTCCTTTGTTCTCTGAAAGGATTGCGTTGATTGCAGGTGGGGGTGCTCTGCCTTTGGAGATACTTGGCAGGCTGCAAGGCAAGATAGCTGTCGTCTATTCATTGAACGAGGGGCTATCCAGTGGAGAGAGCGTCCCTGAAACCACAGAGGTTATAAAGATGGTCTCGCCCGATCTGGAGTGGCTTTTGAGGGACCTAGAGAGAAGGAACATAAGGAAACTTTTGATGGCAGGTTACGTTCCCAAGAAACTCATGTATATGCCAGAGGCTCTGGACCCTGCCCTTCGGGCCGTCATAGGTAAACTTGCATCCAGGGACGATCATAGCCTTTTGGGAGCTATCGTGGAGGCCATAGAGTCTCATGGAGTCGAGGTGATGTCCTATAGGGATGTAATCTCGGATATATTGGCTCCTGTTGGTGTGATAGCTGGCCGCAACCCGACGGAGGAGGAAAAGGACGACATAGCATGGGGGGTAGAAATAATTAGACGCCTTTTGCCATTGTCCTTTGGCCAGACTATAGTTGTGAAAAACCGCTCCGTTGTCGCCGTGGAGGCCATGGAGGGTACCGACAGGACCATAGAGCGGGCGGGCACCCTTGTCAAAGGTGGAGTCGTAATAAAGATGATGCGGCCAGACCAGGACGAGCGGTATGACCTTCCCACCATAGGCCCGACCACGCTGGAGGTCATGGCTAAGGGAGGGCTTTCCTGTCTTGCAGTGGAGGCAGGAAGGACTATAATCCTGGAGAAAGAGAAAACCTTTGATATCGCCGAAAAATCGGGGATTGCCGTTTGGGGGATAGGCTAATGTCGATCTTTCTTAGCTGCGGCGAGGCCTCGGGGGACTACTACGTTGCCAAGCTTGCCGCCAGGCTAAGACAAAAAGGGTTCAGCGGTAAGATGTGGGGCCTTGTGGGCCCTCAGAGCGAAGCCTCAGGCGTGGAAAAGACCTGGTCCATGGGAGAGCTTCAACTTATGGGGATAGGAGAGGTTCTCTCGTCCATCCCCAGGCTCTTTTCCCTTAAGAAGCAGATAGAAAACCGTATTATCCAAGAAGCTCCAAGGGCTGTGGTAGTAGTGGACAGCCCTGATTTTCATTTGAGGCTCCTGGAGGGGCTGCGATCCAAAGGGTACGGTGGAAAAGTTGTATATTTGTGCCCGCCAACCGTTTGGGCTTGGAGGAGTTGGAGGGTCAAGAAGCTGAGAAAGTTATGTGACCTCTGTCTTCCCCTTTTTGGCTTTGAACATCAGTTCTTGTCGGAAAGGGGAGTTAAAAGCCTTTGGGTGGGCCATCCTTTCCTGGATGAGTTTGATTTGAGCAGTAGGTTTTTCCCGTCCTTTGACCCGGAGAAAAAGGACAAAGTTATAGGCCTTTTGCCTGGGAGCAGGCCATCGGAGGTAAACAAGATGCTTCCTGTCCTGTTGGAGGTTGCCCACAAGCTTGAGCTTGAGGGTTTTGTGCCTGTTTTTTCAATTGCTCCTAACCTGTCGGAAGAAATGAAAGATTACGTTAGATCCAGGTCAAGGCCCTTTGAGGCCTACTCGGGGCCTGGAGCTGAGTTGATAGAACGTTCTGATGCCGTGGTCGGGGCGAGCGGTACTGTAGCAGTTGAAGCTCTTTTGCGAAAGAGGTTCATGGTGGTGTTATATAAGGCCTCTTGGTCTTCGTGGCTGGCTTATAAAATCTTCGTCAAGACTCCCTGGATAAGCATACCCAACATATTGGCTGGAAAGATGGTGTTTCCCGAGCTGCTGCAGAAGAATGCCACAGCTAGTGCTGTTTTGGAACACCTTTTGCCTTATCTTAAGGACTCTGCCTACAGGGGCAAAGTGCACGAGTTCATGGATAGAGCCTGCGACAAGTTGGGCCGGCCGGGCGCACTGGATTTGTGGGCAGAAGAGGTATTGAAGGGTGTTGAGCGATGAAGGAAGTGCTTTTGTTGGCCAATGGGCCAGGGGAGCTTTGGTGTTGGGTAAGGCCCATGGTCAAGGTGTTGAAGGCTAAGGGATACAGGGTGAAAATTGGGCTTTTGCCCTGCCAGTTCTCTTCGGGGGAGGAATCAAGAATAGCGAGCAGTCTTGGAGCCGATGAAGTTAAAGGGCCCTCTTTCTTTGTAAAGAGCGCCTTGGATATGTTGAGGGATTCTTCGGATCTGGTGTTTCAACTTGGAGGGGACCTCGTGTATGGCCTTTTGGCTTCCAGGGGTAAAAGGCCCTTTTTCTGCTATACTTATGGACCCAAACCTTTTATGGAAAAGGCTGACGTTGTCATGACAGCCTGGGATTTCCCTTTGGTTCCGGGGAGGGTCGTCGTAGGAGATCTGGTGGCCGATGCCTTGGACATGGATGAAGGAGCTTCTCCCTGGAAGAAGGAAGGGGCTTTACGCCTTGTGTTCTTTCCTGGCAGCAGACCGGGGATAAGGAAGACCTCCTTGAGGTTCCTTTCGGAGGTGAAAGGTACTTTGGAGGCCTTGTTGGATAACGTGGAAGTAGTGACTGCTCTCTCTCCCTTTGCAGCCCACTCGGAGATTGAGGCGTGGGAGAAGGAGGGGTTGAATCCTTCCCTCTCTGGCACTAGGGTGGTGTTAGAGGGGGCAGATCTTGCGCTGACTCAGCCGGGAACCAACACACTGGAGTTGATGCATGTTGGGGTTCCTGCAGTGGTTGCCGTGCCCTTTTATTTTTTGGAACATGTTCCCCTTGGAGGGTTGAAGGGAATAATCCTTCAGACGCCTCTTTTGGGGAGAATGATAAAGGATAAAGTATTGAGAAAAGCCTCCGAGAGGAGGGGCTTTCTTGCTTGGCCCAACAGGATTGCCAAAGAGATGATAATGAAGGAAGTGGTGGGCGACGTTACTCCTGCTGATCTGGCAAAGCTTCTTGCAAAGCTTCTTTTGGACGAACGGCAGAGGCTTTGCCAGAGAGAGCGTCTGAGAGCCCTTTCGAAACCATATGGGGCTGCAGAAAACATATTATCCATTATCGAAGAGAGGATCGGCTAGGATGGCTAGTAAATGGAAGAAGAGTTTGTATTTGAGGCTTTTGAACTATGCCAGGCCTTACATGTCCAGGATAGGGGTTGGGCTTGTCTGCATGGTGTTGTCCTCGGTGTTTACCGTTGTGGCTCCGTGGATACTCAAGAACATTGTGGACGATGTTTTGATAAGCAAGAACCTATTAATGCTCAACGTTCTATCTTTAGGTTTGGTGCTTTTGTACCTGTTGAAGAACGTGGCAAATTACGGCCACCAGTACTTGATGAATTGGGTTGGCCAGAAAGTGGTGATGGACCTCAGGCTTGAACTTTATGATCACATGCAGAGGATGTCCCTACGGTACATCTACGGCTCCAGGGTGGGGGAACTGGTTTCCCGCATCACCAACGACGTGGTCAAACTCCAGGAGATGGTGACCACCGCGGTCATAGACCTGGTGGTTCAGGGGTTGAGCTTCGTGGGCATGTTGGGTTTTCTGGTCTACCTCAACTGGAAGCTTACGGCCATTACCTTCATGGTTCTGCCCGTTGCGGCGTGGGTGTTGGATGTGGCATCCAGGAAGCTGAGGGCCGTGGGGCATGACATTCAGAGTCAGCTTGCAGCCCTTTCGGCAATAGCCTATGAGGCCCTCTCGAGCATCAGGATAGTCCGTTCCTTTGCCACAGAGGACGAAGAATATGACAGGTTCAAGGATCGCAACCAGGCCCATTTCAAGGCTTTGATGAGGGGCACCCAGGTCAACGCTGCCCTTTCGGGCATAATAGAGGTCATATTGATAGGAGCTTTGTCCTTGATCCTTTGGTTTGGCGGCAGAATAGTCGTTGCGGGCGAGATGACCCCTGGAGAGCTGATAGCCTTTTTGGGGTATTTGGCCCTCTTGGTGCAGCCCATAAGGACCTTCTCTAGGGTGGTAGCTAAGATCCAACAGGGTATGGCCTCGGCGGAGCGAATATTCGAGGTTATGGACACTAAAAGCGAGATAACGCCGCCCAAAAAGCCCATAGTGCTCTCACATATAACGGGAAAAGTGGACTACAAGAACGTGTCCTTTGCTTATGAGGATGAGCGTTGGATACTAAGGGACATAAACATTTCCGCCTATCCTGGGGAGAAGATAGCCATAGTGGGGCCGACGGGAGCGGGGAAATCCACATTGGTGGATATGATACCCAGGTTCTATGATCCCCAAAAGGGAGGGGTCTTCATAGATGGAATAGATGTTCGCAAGCTGGACCTGAAATCCCTGAGGAGGCAGATAGGCATAGTTCCCCAGGACCCCATCCTGCTCAAGGGCAGCATATCCTATAACATTGCCTATGGTTTACCCGGAGCCACCCTGAAGAGCATAAAAAAAGCGGCCGAGATGGCGGGAATAGGAGCTTTCATCGAAAGTCTTCCAAGGGGCTACGATACTGAGGTCGGGGAAAGAGGCGTAACATTGAGTGGCGGTCAGCGCCAGAGGCTTGCCATAGCCAGGGCCATAATAAGAGATCCTCGAATACTGATATTGGATGAGGCGACATCCTCCCTTGATGCCATGGTGGAGCAGGAAATTCAGATGGCGCTGAAAAAGGCCTCTGAGGGCAGGACTACTTTCGTTATAGCCCACAGGCTGGCCACGGTAAAAGAGGCCGATCGGATATTGGTCCTGGACAA
>NZ_DAITZW010000008.1:36996-51821 GCF_036847465.1 Thermovirga lienii
TAGCCCACAGGCTGGCCACGGTAAAAGAGGCCGATCGGATATTGGTCCTGGACAAGGGATCCATAGTAGAGGAAGGAACTCATGACGTTTTGATAAAAAATGGGGGCCTGTATGCCAGGCTCTGTGAACTTCAGTTTGGAGATGTCAATGGGAAGGATGTTAATTGATTATTTGCACTACATCAGAGGGTCGAAATCAAGTTTCCTTTGGAACACCATGGTTCCTCTGGGGTGCCTTGCAGATTTTTTGACCCTTATGCGCAACAAGGCATACGACCACGGCATATTCGAGAGCCTTGAAAGCCCGGTGCCCGTAGTGAGCGTTGGAAACCTGACAGTGGGGGGAACCAACAAGACTCCGGTGGTTGAAATGCTGGCCAGGTTGTTTGATGGTTTTGGTTTGAAGGTGGGCATAGTTTCAAGGGGCTACGGAAAAAAAAGCAAAGGCTCTCATCTAATAAGGGAAGGAAGCTCTTACTTGCCGGAGGATGTGGGGGATGAGCCTTTCTTGCTCTCTCAAAAACTGCCTAAGGCAACGGTATGCGTCTCCTCTGACAGGTTGGAGGGTGTGGACCTTTTGGCCAGGGAGGGGGTGGACCTGGTCATAGCGGACGATGCCTTCCAGCACCGGCGGATGGGAAGGGACGTGGACATACTGCTGGTGGACGCTACCTGCCCTTGGGGCAACGGGAGGATATTCCCTGCGGGGCTTTTAAGGGAGAGAAAAGGCTCCATAAAGAGAGCTCACATGGTTATTATCACCAAGGCAGACCAGGTAGAAAGAGAAAGCCTCAGGAAGTTAAAAGATGAGCTTTCAAGGTTTGTGGATAGTAAGTCTATCTTTGAGGCTCACCTTGAGCTTTCTGGATGGGCTTGCTGGAACGGGGAGTGGAAAGATCTAAACAGCCCCCCCAAGGGCGAAGCTTTAGTTTTTTCGGCCATAGGTAACCCCGCGAGCTTTGAAGCATTTTTGAGGCGCTCTGGAGTTGAAGTGAAAAGCCACTTGATCTTCAGGGACCACCATAGGTTCACGGAGAAAAACCTTGAGGAGATAGACGAAGTACGCCGAAAGATGGGATCTCAAGTAGTCATATGCACGGAAAAGGACGTGCTTAACCTGCCTGCGGGGTGCGAGATTCCTTTCGAGGTAGTGGTACCGAAAGTGCGCACCATGGTGGTCCAGGAGGAAAGGTTCTTGAAGGATTTGATCTCTGCCTTGAGGCCCAAGGTGGTCGTGGCGTCCAACGGCTACGGAGAGGACGCCATAGGTTCTTTGCTGGCAGGAAAGCTCAAAAAGGAACTTCCTCACGCCGAGGTTATGGCCTTTCCTTTGGTCGGCAGAGGCAAAGAATACGAGGAAGCCGGAATAAAGGTATGTGCCCCTCCATATGAAATGCCCAGTGAGGGTGTGATAAAGTATCATTTGAAGGACCTTTTGAGGGACCTCAAGAGGGGGCTTTTGCGCAACCTTTCGGAGCAGATGAAAGTCTGGGCATCGTTGAGGGGTAAGATAAGGACGGTTTTGTGTGTGGGGGATGTGTACCTTCTTTTGAATGTCCTTTGGGGGCAGGGGACCACGCCTGTTCTTATGGCCACGGCCAAGACGGAAAAGAACAGAGGGCATTTCAGCCTTGAATACTTGGTTTTGCGCAGAAGGGCCAGGTGCGTGTGGACCCGGGACAAGGAGACCCGGGATAAAATGATAAAAAGAAAGGTGAACGCCGTATTTTGCGGCAATCCAATAATGGATCTTGCCGGTGATAATGTTTGTGAAGAAGGAAAGTTTTGGGAGGAAGGCCTGCCGGGGGTGCTTCTTTTGCCGGGCAGCAGAAGAAGGGCTTACCAGGATGTGAAGATGCTCCTGGATGCGGCAGAACTGGTGAATCAGAAGGTGCGGTGCCGTTTCGTGATGGTCCTTGCGGCAACCATAGATGAAGAGACCTTGCTGCGATCCCTCGATGGATGGAAGAGGCTAGAAGAAGGGATGCTTGTAAGTCCTTCGGGGAATACCAAGGTGGTTCTCACCCGTGAGAGGGTGGGAACGGTGGCCCGAGGTGCCAAGTTGGTGATAGGCCTTGGGGGGACGGCCAACCAGATATGTGCTGGATTGGGAGTGCCCGTGGTTTCCATATTGGAGAAAGGCAAGCTTGTGCAGAAAAAGCTCCTTGGAGAATCTGAAGTGTTGGTCGAACCGAGCAGCGAAGCCTTGAGCAGGGAGGTTTTGGCCATCCTGGAGGACAACACAAGACGCATGAAGATGTCGAGGGCTGGAGTATCCATGATGGGCCCTTCCGGAGCGGTAGAAGACGTGGTGCGTTACGCCCTGAAGGAGCTTGGATGGAAGAAGCGCCACGATGTTTGGATGCATCTTGACGAGGTTTTTGCGAAAGAGGGGGACGGAATATCATGAGGACGCTAGCAGTTATTCCTGCTCGCTACCATAGTACTCGCCTTCCGGGCAAACCATTGGTGGAGATAGCAGGAATTCCTTTGGTCATAAGGGTACTCAGGCAGGCTAAGAGGTGTTCCCTGCTGGATCGGGTGATAGTTGCCACGGATGATGAACGCATAGCGGAAGTAGTTAGAAAGGACAAAGGAGAGGTTATGATGACTCCTCCAGACCTTCCAAGCGGCGGGGACAGAGTGGCATGGGTTGTAAAGTGCGTGGAGGATGCAGATATAGTCCTTAATATACAAGTGGATGACCCCCTTGTGGGGCCTAAGATGATAGGCTCACTAGTGGAGGCCTTGGCACAAGACGAAGATTGTGACCTGGCGGTGGCGGTAAAGGAGATAGAGAAACCAGAGGAAGTGGAAGATCCCAATATAGTCAAGGTGGTCTTCGACCAGTACTTTAAGGCATTGTATTTCAGCCGTTCCGTAATACCCTATCCCAGGGTGAAAGGTGCCTCGTATTATAAGCATATAGGCCCTTACGCTTACAGGAGGCCCTTTCTGTTGGAGTTTGCAAGCTGGGAACCAACCCCCCTGGAGAGGTCAGAGAGCCTGGAGATGCTTAGGGTCCTGGAGCGGGGAAGAAGAATAAAGTGTGTTCCAGTGGAGAGTGATACTATTGAGATAGACACGCCGGAAGACGTCGAGAGGCTGGAGGCGTATTTTAGGGAACATGGAGATGATCTCAAATGGTAAGGAGTTTTTCTTTAGGAAACTATAAAGTTGGAGAGGGCAGGCTGCTTGTGGCAGCCGGCCCTTGCGTGCTGGAGAGCCTGGATGTGGCCCTTGAGGTGGCCCAGACGGCGGGCAGGATATGCAGCAGCTTGGGGCTGGATTACGTCTTCAAGTCGTCCTTCGATAAGGCCAACAGGACGTCCATTCACAGCTATCGCGGCCCAGGGATGGAGAAGGGGTTGAACTGGCTTGCCGAGATAAAAGCAAAGACAGGTTTTCCCATATTGACCGATATCCATGAGCCCTGGCAGGCCGCGAGGGTTGCAGAGGTGGCGGATATTCTTCAAATTCCTGCCTTTTTGTGCAGGCAGACGGATTTGCTGGTGGCTGCGGCCAAGACGGGCAAGGTGATAAACATAAAGAAGGGGCAATTTTTGTCTCCGTGGGATATGGCCCAGGCTGCGAGAAAGTGCATGGAAGCGGGAAACAACAGGATAATTTTGTGTGAGAGGGGGACCACGTTCGGCTACAACCAGCTGGTGGTGGACATGCGCTCCCTGCCGATAATGAGGTCCTTTGGTTATCCCGTGATGTTCGACGGTACCCACAGCGTTCAGATGCCGGGAGGCCAGGGGGAAAGGAGCGGAGGAGACAGAAGGTTCGTTCTGCCCCTGGTAAGAGCAGCGGTGGCGGTAGGAATAGATGCCCTTTTCCTTGAGACCCACCC
The DNA here is from genome assembly GCF_036847465.1 of Thermovirga lienii. NCBI lineage: Bacteria > Thermotogati > Synergistota > Synergistia > Synergistales > Thermovirgaceae > Thermovirga > Thermovirga lienii. Next base: position 40,852 of record NZ_DAITZW010000008.1, read on the forward strand.
TGAACCGGACAAGGCCAAAAGCGATGGCCCCAACATGGTTTTGCTTTCCGAATTGGAAAAACTCCTGAAACAGGTCAAAAAGCTGCACGATGTGGTCCAAACCATAGGTTACGTGAAACTTTCGGAGGAGGCACGATCATGATAGCCCTTCCATGGGAGAGAGAGAGCAAGAACCTGGACGATGCTTATCTACAGGAGTTGGGCAAGAGGATACTTATTTCCGAGGCGGAGGAGATACAAAAAGCCGCCCAGAGGTTGGGAAGCGAGCTGGTGCAGGCTGCGAGGACCATCCATGATGCCAGCGGAAGGCTCGTGGTCGTGGGGATGGGTAAGTCCGGCCTGATAGGCCGCAAGATAGCTGCCACCTTTGCGTCATTGGGAACCCCTTCCTTTTTCCTGCACGCTGCAGAAGGGGCCCATGGGGACCTGGGCATGGTGTGCAGGGAGGATGTGGGGCTTTTCTTGAGCAACAGCGGTGAGACCAGGGAGACCCTTGAGATACTGCCCTATTTCAAACGTTTGGGGGCTGTCATAATAGCCCTTACTGGAAACCCCGCGTCCAGGTTGGCCAAAAACGCCGACATAGTCATAAATACGGGGGTGACGTCGGAAGCGGATCCACTGGGACTTGCCCCTACTTCCAGCACCACGCTGCAGCTTGCGGTGGGTGACGCCCTGGCAGGAATGGTGACCGAACTGCGGGGCATAAGGAAAGAGGATTTTGCCATGTTCCATCCCGGAGGTTCTCTGGGACGCAGGCTGCTTTTGAGGGTGCAGGACGTCATGGGGAGTGGCGAAAGGCTTCCTCTGGTGGGACCTCAGACCTTCGTAAGAGAGGCCATATTCGAGATGACCAGCAAAGGTTATGGGGCCGCCATAGTGGTTGACGAAGCCAAGAGGCTTTTGGGGATATTCACCGACGGCGACCTCAGGAGGCTTTTGGAGGACCGAGGGGCCCAAGGCATGGACCTTCGCATCCAAGAGGTAATGACCAAGGATCCTAAATCTATACATCCGGAGAAGCTTGCGGTGGAGGCGGTCCACATAATGGAGGAGCTGGAGATATCCTGTCTTGCAGTCGTAGAAGACGACGTTGTGGTGGGGATAGTCCACATTCACGACCTTTTGAAAGCTGGGGTGGCTTAATCTGCATAGATTGTACAGGGCGATATCCAGCTTGGCTTATGTGGCTTCATTTCCATATTTGGCCTTTCGGTACAGAGAGGGGCTGAAGGAGCGCCTTGGGTACTACGAGAAACTAAAGGAAAGTCCCTTGTGGGTCCACGCTGTTTCCGTAGGCGAGGTCCAGGCTGCCTTCCCTATGGTCAAAGCTATCCAAGGCGGTGGGAACCACGAAGTCCTTTTGAGCACTATAACATCCACGGGCAGGTGTATGGCCCGTAAGCTTTTGGGGGACAGTGTAAGGTTGGTTTACTATCCCTGGGATGTTCCGTGGATAGTAAAGAGGACGCTGGACAGAGTGAACCCAAAAGCGTACGTGACCGTGGAGACTGAACTTTGGCCCAATTTGCTTTACGAGCTGAAAAAAAGGGGGATTCCAGCTTTTTTGGCCAACGCTAGGTTTTCGGAGCGGTCATTCAGGAAAGCCCGCAGGCATAGGGAGTTTTGGTGTTCATTATTGGACTGCTTCGAGAAGATAATGGCAAGGTCCGAAGAGGACATGACGAGGTTTTTGGAGATAGGAGTGTCCTCTGAAAAAGTGGTGGTAACCGGGGACTGCAAGATAGATGCCCTCCTGGCGCGGCGCTCCATGGTGGACGTGGAAGGGTTGAGAAGGAGCCTGAATCCTGAGGGCAAAAGGGTACTTCTTGCGGGGAGCACTCACGAAGGAGAAGACAGTGTGGTCTTGGAGGCCTTCAGCAGACTCAAGGATAAGGTCAGGGATGTTCGCCTCATTTTGGCTCCAAGGCACCCCCATAGGGCGCAGAAGTTATGGGAAGAGGCCAAAAAGGTAGGAAGGGCGGTCCTTTTGTCTAAAAAGGAGCCAGACTGGGAGATAATGGTGGTGGACCAGGTGGGCGTCTTGTTTGATCTTTACGGGATAGCAGATGCCGCTTTCATAGGGGGAAGTTTGGTCCCCAAGGGTGGACAGAACATACTGGAGCCCGCCTCGTGGGGTGTGCCCATACAGCACGGCCCTTTCATGGATGATTTCGGCAAGGTGTCAAGGGAGCTTATAAAATTAGGTTGTGCCAAGGTGGTTAAAACGGCGGCAGAACTGTATTATGAATGGGAAGCCGTATTGAACGAGGGCGCAGCAGGAGAAATCAGGTGTCCCCAAGGCAAGTCCTACGTGGAGGGCCTTGGAGGGGCAGCTTTGAGGAACTGGGAGATAATAAACAAAAGCATGCAAGGATGAGAGGTGGGTAAATTGCAGTTTGGAATGCACATGGCAGGTAAAGTGTTTTTTGGGAAAGGGCAATCGGCTAAGGTCAAGGACCTGACGGAGGGCCTTGGTGCCAAGAGGGTCGTTTTGGTGACCGATAAAACCATGCAGGAACTTGGTATTGCGGAGAGGATAGCTTCTTACGTCAGGCAAGGGGGAGCTCTGGTTTGGATTTTTGACGAGGTGGAGCCCGAGCCATCCGTTGAGACCACCGACAAAGCCGCAGAGCTTGCCAGGGAGAATAGGTGCGACCTGGTGGTGGGTCTTGGCGGAGGAAGCTCCATGGATGTTGCCAAGGCGGTCAGTGTCTTGGTGACCAATGAAGGGTCGGCAGCCAAGTATCAGGGGTTGGGTTTGGTGAAAAATCCGGGTGTGCCCAAGATCATGATACCCACCACTGCAGGGACCGGTTCAGAGGTTACCTTTACTGCCGTCTTGATCAGAAAGAGCGACGGAGTAAAGGGAGGCATAAACGACGACAAACTTTATCCGGACTACAGTTTGCTGGATCCTGAGCTAACGGTGACTATGCCTCCTTCGGTGACTGCGTCCACTGGAATGGATGCATTGGCCCATGCTCTTGAGGCTTACACGAGCCGCCAGGCGTCGCCTTTCAGCGACATGTTCGCTGAGGAGGCCATGGTGAGGATAGGAAGGTGGATCAGGGTGGCTACCTGGAACGGGGACAACATGGAGGCAAGAGAAGAGATGATGCTTGCTGCGTTCTTCGGCGGCGTTGCATTGGCCAATGCGGGTGTGGGTGCCTGCCATGCCCTTGCGTATCCTTTGGGGGGAATGTTCGGCGTGCCCCATGGTGTGGCCAACGCGCTTCTTCTTCCTTACGTCGTGCGCTTCAACAGCATTGCGTTTCCCGAGAAGTACGCCCGAGCCGCAGAGCTTTTGAGTGGGGTGTCCTACGAGGACTGGTCTCTTTACGAGGCGGCCGGATCCTGCAGTGAGGTGATCGAGGAGATGGTGTTGGACCTCGAGCTGCCGGACACGCTGGACAAGTTGCAGGTTGGGATAAAAGAGGAGCATTTTGAGGAGATGGCGAAAAAGGCCATGGGAGTCTCAAGGCCCATGGAGAACAACCCGAGGAAGATGACTATAGATGATTGTGTGAGAATATACGAGGAGGCGATGGAATAATGCCAGGGTTTGAGCTTTTTGACCAAAAGGAGATCGATGCGGTAGTAGATGTCCTCAAGAGAAAGATAGTTCACAGGTACTCCTTCCAGGATGTCAGGGACGGCATTTACAAGGTAGCGGAGTTCGAGGAAGCGGTGGCGAAGAAAATGGGCTCCAGGCACTGTCTTGCCGTTTCAAGCGGCTCTGCGGCGCTTTATGTAGCCATGAGAGCCTGCGGCATTGGGCCAGGAGATGAGATAATCACCACACCCTTCACGTTCATAGCGAGCATCGAGGCCATTTTGGAGTGCGGAGCTATCCCCGTACTGGCGGAGATCGACGAAAGCCTGAACCTTGACCCTGATTCCGTGGAGGACCTCATAACCGACAGGACCAAGGCCATAATGCCCGTTCACATGTTCGGAGGAGCTGCCGACATGGAGAGGTTCCAGAAGCTCTGCGAGGACTACGGCCTTTATCTCTTCGAGGACTCTTGCCAGGCCATGGGGGCGACTTACAAAGGGCGCTACGTCGGTACCTTCGGCAAGTGGGGCACCTACAGCCTCGATCCTTACAAGCTTCTTACCGTGGGCGAGGGCGGTCTCATCGTCACAGACGACGAAGAGCTTTACAACCGCATGAGGTACTATCACGATCACGGCCACATGCACGACATGAGCATACCAAGGGGAGCCGAAGGAAAGGCTTGTTTGGGCTTCAACTTCAGGATGGACGAGATAAGGGGAGCACTGGGATTGGCCCAGCTTGAGAAGCTGGACAAGGCCATAGGGATGCTCAAGGAGAACAAGAAGAAGGTGCTTGAGAACGTAGATCTTCCAAAAGATGTGAAGCTTCGCGACCTTCCCGACAGGAAGGGGGAGATAGCGACCCAACTTGTCTTCATCTTCCCCGATGAAGATTCAGCCAAGGCTTTCCAGAAGGCGGCAGGGGCTGCTGGGGCGCCCTGTGGAATTTTGTCGGGCAACACATGGCATTATGCAAGGCACTGGCAGACCTTGAGGGAGGGCGCTTACTACAGCAGGATAAGGTGCCCCTACGACTGTCCTCATGCCGACTACGTTCCTGAGTACCGACCCGTAGAGTGGCCCAAGACCCACGACATTTTGAGCAGGGCCGTTGTTTTCGGCCTGGACATAATCATGGACGAGTCCAGGCTTCAGAAGATGGCTAGTGGCATAAACGAAGGTTTCAAGGCTGCCTTTGGTGGATAATGATTCAAAAGGGACCTAAACTGGTTGTAGTACTTAAAGACGGAATAAGGGGGCACGAGAACCAATCCTTGGGCGTGGCCTACTGGCTGGCCGCCCAAGGCTCAAGGGTGGCGGAGTTTTCTCTGCCCGTTCTTAAGGGGTTGAGGCGCTTCTTGAAGCTGAAAGTTGGTTCCCTTGCCCTCGCTAAAGGCAATGAGAAGCTCTGCAGAAGGTGGCTTTCGACCGGTGAAGCTGCAGGGCTTCTGGATGAAGTGGAAAAGTTGCTGACTAAAGAGGGCCTTCCTGCCAAGGAGGTCCTCTTTATTTCAGCTGGAAGTTCCGCTGCGCCTTACTGCCTTGCCCTTGCCCGGGCATTGGGGGGAAGGTGTTGTACCATAATGACTCCTTCCGTGTTGGGGATAGAGCCTTTCGATTTTGCCGTTGTGCCGGAACACGATAGGCCCAAGGCAAATGACAAGGTGATCCTAACTTTCGGGGCACCCAACAGGATGTGCCCGGAGGTCTTGGAGGAAGGTAAAAAGGAGCTTCTTAAGCGTTTTCCTCCCAGGGGGAGTAAGGCTTGGGGGGTGCTTTTAGGGGGAGACGACAAAAACTACCGCATAAGCCACCTTTGGGTGCAGGAGTTTATGAAGGAGCTTCTTTTTCATGCAGAAAGGGAGAATGCTGAGCTTTACATTACCACTTCCAGGAGAACCAGCAGAGAAGCAGAGGAAGCCTTAATAAAGCTTTGTGAGGGGAACGAGCATGTGAACATGCTACTTTTGGCCTCTAGGGAGACATGGAGTCCTGTGGCGGGAATATTGGGATTGTGTGATCGAATCTTGTGTACTGAGGACTCGGTATCCATGATATCCGAAGCTGCGACCTCAGGTCACAGGCCCATCGTCCTGCCCGTTGAAAGGCCCGGTTCCCTGAGGTCGGTTTTGGCAAATTCTTGTCTTTTCCTTGAGAGAGTTGGCCTTTTCAAGGGAGGGCTTTTGTGGGGGGCTCCCCGGTTCAGCCGAATGATTAGAAGCTTGGAGGAAAGGGGCCTCTGTTACGTGGCATCCAGCTTGGAGGATTTTGGAAGATTACTTCTTGATTGCAGTGAGGTTAAACGGGTAGAATTCAACGAGGCGAAAAGAGTAGCGGAGTGGATCGCTGAAAGGTGGAGTTCATGAAGATAATACACATACTTCCCGAGCTGGAAGAGGGCGGAGTGGAGAGGCATGTCTTGTGGCTTTCCAATGAGCTTGTTAAGAGGGGGCACCATGTTATGGTGGTATCGGCGGGGGGAAAACTTTTCAGTCATTTCGACCCCGCAGTGACTCATTGGAGGCTTCCTGTGCATTTAAAAAACCCCTTGACTGCCCTTTTTTGTGCCCTGAGGATCGCTTCCAGAGCAAGGCGGGAAGGTTGGCAGCTGATCCACGCCCATTCCCGGGTTCCCGCGTGGATTGCTTGGTGGAGCAGTTCTTTGGCCTCTGTTCCTTATATTGTTACCGCCCACACGTGTTTTGGGAACAGAAATCCTTTGGTTTACTTGCCTTATCGAAAGGCAAGCGCAAATATAAGTGTTAGCCCTTCGGTTGCTGAAGAGATGGGGCGCCTGTTGTCGCCAAATAATAGAGTTATTTTAAACGGCTTGCCCTCGCCTGGGAAAAAGTGGCGGGGAAAGAGCAAAGATGAGGTTTTTAAGTTCTTGTTTATTGGTAGGTTGTCTAAGGTAAAGGGAATACAAGACCTTCTTGAAGCTTTCATGAAAGTTAAAAGCGAAAATTGGAGGCTTGATGTTCTGGGAAATGGCCCGCTGTGGGATGAATTAAAAGATAAAACAAGCAAACTTCCCCTTAAGGGTAAGGTTTTTTTGCACGGATTCAGAGATGATACGGAACGATGGCTTTCAGAGTGCGACTGTTTCCTTTTTCCCTCATATTATGAGGGAATGCCTCTTACATTGGGGCAAGCTGTATTGATGAAGGTTCCTTATGTCGTCTCAGATATCCCTGAGGTTCGAAATATTACTTTAGGCAAGGGAATTCATATAAAACCCGGCAGGGTAGACGAATGGGCTGATGTCTTGGAGGGGATCATAAACGGGACTGTTGAGGTTTTCCCTGTGGAAGTTGATACTGTTCCAACAGTTGCAAAAATGACTGATCAAACAGAGGAAATTTATCGTTCGGTAGTGAGGGAAACTTTGGGAAATGGAAGGTAAAGGGTTTAGTATTAACAGTGGAGATAAGGTGTTGTTCATAAGGTACAGCGCCCTTGGAGATATCATAAAAGTGATTCCATTCGTAAGGGCATTGAAGGATCGCCATCCTGATATAAGCCTCACTTGGCTGGTCGCAACTCCCTGGGACGAGCTTATCCGTACTCAGCCTTACGTTGATGATGTGATAGTTTGGGAGCAGAAGGCCAAGGATGTTAATTTTATAAAGGTTATTCGGGAAATTAGAAGGCGGAAGTTTGATAAGCTCATTTCTCTTCAAGGAACGGACAGAGGAACGATAATGGCTTTGCTTTCCGGAGTACCGGTTAAGGTGGGCTCTCACCGATGGGCCAATTTTGTTTACACTCATGTAATCGAGGCAGTTGAAAAATTTTTGGGATTATGTTTAGAAGGTTTTCCAAAACCTTGGATACTCGTTCCTGACAGTGTTAAGACAAAAGTGAGCGAATTATTGGCGGGGTTAAGGTCCCCCATTATTTTCTCCGTAATAGGAGCAAGCAAACCGATCAAACGGTGGCCTGTAGATAGATGGGTAGAGTTATGCAGGGCAGTGGAGGCTTTGGGTGGATCCATGGTGTTGGTGGGGCACGGTGAGGAAGAGGAAGCCGCTGCAGAGAAGATAGTGATGGGAGCAAAAAGTAAAAATATCATGAATTTGGTTGGGCGGTTGAGTTTGATTGAAACGGCCGCTTTGGCTTCTCTTTGTGATGCTGCTGTGGGAGGAGATACAGGGTTTATGCACTTGGCGAATGCCATGGGTTTACCAGCTGTGGGTTTGTTTGGACCTACTTTGCCTGGGGATGTCGGATTGTCTGGGATAGAGAAAGTTATCTTGACTTCCTGTGAAAAGGCTGGCTGCGAAAGATGGGACTGCCCTAATCAGGATTGTCTTGGCTCCATAGATGCAAAACAAGTAATTGATTCCCTCAAAGAGCTTTTGAGGGATTTCTGACATTGATCAAGGAGGATTTGCCAATGCTTATAAAGGTTGATGAACTTAATACGGAGCGAGGCGAAAGATTTTTTCTGGCCAGGCATAAGGCATCGGATTATCCCTCTCAGCTGTTTGATGATTGGTACAAGGATCCGCAATACAAGAAGCTATCCGTAAAAAAAGTGCTTTTTTATATAGGCGGCATGGCTTTAGGGGATTACGTCATGTTCAACCCGACATTGGCTAGTTTCAGGGAAGCCTTTCCTGAAGCGGCCTTTTCCATAGTGGGTTGTCCATCCAAGGCTGTACAAATGTTGGCTCAAGAAGCTGGTTTGATGGATAAGCTTTTGTGGTCAAGGATAAGAAAGCACAGGCCTTGGGCCTATAAAAAGTACAAAGAGCTGTGGAATTACGGAAGAGCTGAGGGGACCATAGACCTGCTTGTGGACACCCAAAGGCAGTTTTTGCCGTCCTTGGTCCTGTCGATATGTTTTGAATATAGAAACCGGATAGGTTATTCCAGCAAGTGCTTTTTTAGTGACTGGAAGTTTGATGAACCCAACAGAAAAAACGTACATGACACGTATCAGAGCCTTATGTTGGCTAGGCGTTTAGGCATAAGGCCCATCCCAACCATGCACTCAATTAGAATACCCGAATGGGTGGAGGAGCGGATATCCCGCCTGTTGAATAATATAAGTTCACGCAAAATAATTGCCATGTTTCCACTGGTTTCATGCGATGACCCTTGTAGACAATGGCCTTTGGAGTATTGGGCTCAGTTAATTGATTTGTTGCATGATAGAGGTTATGAAGTAGTTTTGCTAGGTGATCCGGGGAGAATAGACATTCTGCGGAGTATAGGAAGAGGTGATACCAAAATTTTTTGGGACATCTTGAGTGAAGATGAAAGGGAATATGAAATATTTTTTTGCGCAGCTTTGCTGAAGAAGGTTGGTTGTGTGGTCGGTTTGGAGAGCGGAGGCAGTCATTTGGCTGCAGCATGTGGTGCCAAAACGTTGGCGTTAGCACCGGCTACACGGTTAGGCAGATACGCTCCTTTCGGAGATAGGTCGTGGGTGATATTTTCAGATCGCCTAGAGTTAGAGGAAGAAATGACCGAGGAAGACAGGGTGTCCATTATCAAATCTCTAACGCCCCGAGTGGTTTGTAGCGCGATAGAAGAGATCCTCCATGAAAGGTGACGCAAGGTGAAGGTGGATTCCGAAAAGGTCAAGAAAGTCGCGGTTGTGGGGCTTTCATGTTTGGGAGACATGCTTTTGGCCTCGGCTGCTTTGTGGAACTTAAGAAATTTCCTACCTGAGGCATATTTTGTCGTGTGGGTTGGACCAGGGGGCAAGGCCGCTGTAAAGGATGACCCTCTCTGGGACGAGGTGAGGATATACGACAAGGCTGGAAAATACGGCGGCATAAGGGGCCGTTTAAGGTTCATCAGGGAGCTGAGAGATGGTGGGTTTGACCTAATAATAGACTTAAGGTCCACTCTGGTTCCCCTGTTCAGTGGCTGCCGTTATACCCCCCTTTGGGGCCTTAGGGAGTTTTTCCTCCCCAAGAGAATTCACGAAGCGGAGCGCAACCTTTATGCTGTATCTACCTTGGGAGTTCCTATTTTGAGGCGCAACCTCCACTTTCATGTTAGGAAAGAGGACAGAGAGCGGGTTTCTCAGGTCCTGAAGGATGTTTTACAGGGTAGAACCTTTGTGATGATGAACCCAGGAAGCCGAAATCCAAAAAAAAGGCTTCCGGTTAAGTTATGTGCGGAGGTAGGCAAGAAGCTAGCGGAAGAACATAGAGCATTGATAGGTGTAATAGGTTATTCGGAGGAAGAAAGACGGGACGCCCAAGAGGTGTTGGAAGGGTTGAAGCCCCACTGCCTTGACTTATCGGGGCCCTTGGCATTGTCTCTTGTGGGAGCTTACATGGAGCGGGCAAGCCTGTTTGTGACGGGGGACACGGCCGCGATGCATTTGGCCAGTGCCTTAGGAGTTCCTACGGTTGGCGTATTCGGTCCGTCCAAGCCCGATAGGTACGGCCCGTGGGGCAATCAACACAGAGTCGTTCTGGCTCCTGTACCTTGTGCTCCTTGTAATGATAGAGGGTGCGTAATGGGAGATGATTTTAGGTGCCTCGAATTGGTGGAAAGCCAAGAGGTTTATGGCGCTTGTGCTGAGTTGCTGTCGCAATTATAAAGCAACATAGATTTAATTTGAGATGGGGTGTTATGAGATGCCACATAGTAAAAATCTTATTTCCGTTGTAGTGCCTGTCTATAACGGGGTTAGTAAGTTCCTTTCTCAAACCCTAAATTTTTTGGAAAACCAGGATTACTCCCCGATGGAATATATATTTGTTGATGATGGTTCCGAGGATGATAGTTTGAGGTTGCTGGAAGATTTTGCTTCAAAGAGCAAGCACATGGTCAAAATAATATCTCAGGAAAATTCAGGTGTGTGTGTTGCGAGGAACAAGGGCTTTCATGCATCAAGAGGTGAATATATCGCTTTCTGCGACCAAGATGATATCTTTAGCCCCGCTTGGTCTAGGAGTCTTGTGGAAGCAATTGATAAGCACCAAGCCGATATGGCCTTTTGTGGTCACGATTTTGCCGATCCTTCCGGTAAGGTGTTTCGTCGTTACACTGATAAGTTTTGTTACCCCAATGAAGATTATGCCAAGGGAGAAGATGTTTTAGTTGACTATATGCTTGGCAAAACTCCATTGTGGGGCGGTTCAGTCTTGTATCGCAGAAGTTTCTTGGAAGAAAATAATATTTCTTATACACCTGGATGTCTTTGTGCAGAGGATAATGAGGTGTTTATCAAGTCCCTTGCAATGGCCAGAAAAGTAGCCATCGTAAAAGAAAGTCTAGTCATTTGGAGAAAACATCAGTCTTCGACTACATCTTCTAATGAGGTTGTTAAGCTTTATTCTAACCTTCATGAATTGACTGCATATTTACGATGTCTGGCTTTCATGAGAAGAAAGGGAAAACAAAACACGATGGCTTTTCAGGTCTTGTCAAACTTGATTATT
>NZ_DAITZW010000009.1:0-44159 GCF_036847465.1 Thermovirga lienii
CTTTGCATAAAATCATATGTATAAAGAGCTATAGAAAAGCTTCCAATGGCTCCACCATATCTTATGAGGGCAATACATATCAATTGTTGGATTGTAGAGGTCGAGTGGTACCATTGAAGCCCAAAAGTACTGTCTGTGTCACAAGACATCTCGATGGATCCCTTGGAGCTTTGTACAGTGGCGATTACTTCAAACTGAAGGCCATCTCAAATGATACTGACAAAAAAGCCATCCAGGGAGAAGATATAGAAAACAAGGCAAAACCAAGAGGAAAATACAAACCACCCACGGACCACCCATGGCGCAGGAGCATAAATAACACCATTAGATATTATAAAAACAAGAAAAGCTATCCCATGAATGATGAATTGAGGGAAACATATGCCCCATAGCAATGACTACCACAAACCCAGAAAAACCAGCCCTGTCCTAAACTGCAAAAAACACGAAAAACCACATAGGACAGGGCTAATATCTATACACTTAAACAATATCTAAAGGTGACATTTTCACTGTCCCGTTAAAGACATTTTAGGGTGACATTTTCACTGTCCGTTGACAGCACTTCAAGCATGTGTCAGTAAACAAAATTTGGCCGAAAGTTCACAAAAGTGGCCATTAAATTCAAGGGGGGAATGTAGAAAATGGAGAACATGAAGCTGTTGGCCGAATGGTCGTACGAACCGGCAAAGGCCCATAGGGGCTACACAGGCAAGACCCTGAAGATCAACGTAGGAGAAAGGACGTTCGAGGCCAAAGACGTAACCGAGGATATGAAAGAGAAATTTGTGGGAGGAAGGGGTTTCGGACTTAAGCTCCTCTGGGACGCAGTAAAAGATACCACTAAGTGGAACGACCCAGAGAACGAGATAGTCATATCGGGGGGTCCCCTTTGCGGCATAACTCAGTATCCTGGATCAGGTAAGTTTTACGCCGTTTTTATTTCTCCTCTTACCGAGCAAACCTACGACAGCAACGCCGGCGGGCACTTTGGACCACTGCTCAAGTTTGCCGGATGGGACGCCCTGGAAATTCAGGGCAAGTCTGACAAAGACGTGGTTGTAGTGATAGACGGCGACGAAGGAAAGGTGAAAATTTTCGAATCACCCTTTGAGGACATAAATGCTTACTCAATCACCGAAACTCTTCATGAATATTTCAGTGACCCCAACGACATCAACGATAGAAAACATGTCTCCGTAATTACCGCTGGTAAGGGCGCTGAGCACACATACTGGGGATGCTTGAACAGCAGTTTTTGGGACAGCCACAGAAAGATAGCTAGACTCAAACAGGCAGGTAGAGGCGGCGGTGGAACCGTATTCAGAGACAAGAAAATAGCTGCATTGGTAGTAAAATCCCATAACCTATCTGGTACAGCCAACGACCCCGTAGACGTAGACACCTTGACAAAAGTGGGACTTAAGCTACATAAGGAAATATTTACCTTGGACGCGAAACAGTGCCGCATGCGTACTGTCGGAACTCCTCACCTCAACGAAATAATGAACGAATACCATCTGTTGCCAACGCATAACTATAAGTTTGGCCAGCACCCCGAAGCTGATAAGATCCATTCGAAAGTCTATGAAAAACTCTTTACCCAAGGAATTCCTGATGGCTGCTGGTATGGCTGCACATTGGCCTGCGCAAAGGCCGTAGACCACTACACCATAAAGACCGGACCGTGCAAAGGTCAAGTAGTCACTGTGGATGGTCCTGAGTACGAAACAGTCGCAGGGTTAGGTTCTAATGTCGGTGTATTTGATCCAGAATTTACAATTGAGGCCAACTTCTATGCAGACCATTACGGTCTGGACACCATCTCTCTAGGAACCGGCATTGCGTTCGTTTGCGAATGCTACGAACTTGGTTACATCACAAAAGAACATACCAACGGACTTGAGCTTAAGTTTGGAAACAAAGATGACATAATGGAACTCATCCATAGAATGGCCGAAGGGAAAGATGAGTTCGCGAAGATAGTCGGTATGGGCGTTCGCAGAATGAAAGACATTTTCGCAGAGAAGTTCGGCGCTCCAAGAGATATACTCGAGAAAATAGGCATGGAAGGACAAGGCATAGAAGTGTCAGAGTACGTGCCCAAAGAATCCATCGCCCAGTGGGGAGGATACTTCCTCACGCTGAAAGGCCCCCAGCACGATGAGGCATGGCTCATATTCATGGATCGCGTGAATAAGCAGCTCCCAACGTTCGAGGATAAGGCCGAGGCTCTGCACTACTTCCCCAACTTCCGAACCTGGTTCTCACTGGTGGGTCTCTGTAAACTACCATGGAACGATATCGAACCTGCGGACAATGCCACAAAGTATCCTCCACAGGAGGCAGCTAAAGTACCAGAGCACGTACAGAATTACGTTGACATTTTCAATGCCGTAACCGGTAAAAACATCACAAAAGAGGAGCTAATACTACAGTCAGAGAGGGTTTACAACTTCCAGAGAGTATTCCAGCTAAGACTAGGCAAAGGCACCCGCAAGCACCACAATATCCCGGACAGGGCCCTTGGGCCAGTCTTCCCCGACGAATGGGAAGCAAGAGCTGAATACTATGACAACGAACTAAAACAGGCAGGCGTAAACCCCGAAGGCATGCCTACTGAAGAAAAAATCAAGAAACTGAATGAAATCCGGAGAAAACAGTGGGAAGAGCTAGTGGATGCCGTATACAAACGCCGCGGCTGGGACAGAAACGGCATTCCAACGGTGGAGACCCTCAAGAGGCTCGGCATTGATTATCCTGAGGTAGTGGCAGTAGTCGAAAAACATGCAAAACCAGAGGATAGGTGGTAAGTCTCCATCATGATCACGGTGAACGGAGAAACCATGGAATGGGAAGAAGGTCTAACGGTACAGGACATAATAGAGCGAAAAAAGTACACTTTTCCTCTCTTGGCCGTTTGGATCAATGACTCTCCTGTTCCCCGGGAAGACTTCAGCTCTACCAAGGTACCAGACGGGGCTAAAGTGCAAATTATCCACATGATAAGTGGTGGTTAAACAAAAAAAGAAGGGGAGGTTTCCTCCCCTTCTTTTTTGTTCGGCAATTTTCTATTCTTAGGTATTGCTATCTTTCTTTTTGTTTCTCTGGCTTGACATTCGGCTGGCATCCTCAGGCCCCATTGCGTTTTCCCAGTACAATCTGCCGTAGGAGAAAGAATCATCAAATAGAGGTATCTCCGTCCATCCCCAAGGGGTTACCAACAAAAAACGGAAATCTACCCCCTGGCTCCTAAGAACCCTTATATGATGAATATACCTCGCTGTGTCTGGAATGGACCAGCTCTCACTGACAACCCACACCTTCTTGCATTTACCTCTTCCGAATAAAGATGCATAGTCTACAGCCATTCGCATGCCCTCTTCCAAATCAATGGTTCCTACGCAAAGGACAACAGCATCGCTTTTCCCTTTGGGCATGTGAGGTGCAGGAAGTATATCCGCAAATTTTTCAAGCCACTCCAAGCTGGCAAATAGAATCTCTGGATCGCCTATATTTCTTTCCGCATACCCCTGAAAGAAGTCCTCCGCCTGATAATCTATGTCACCACTCAACGCAGAGTACATCCATTCCTGAATTACATATAAAAGGTCCTTTATATATGAAGGATACTTAGGTTCCGACATTGCCTCCAAAATATCTCCAACAGTTACAGTTTCTTCTTCATCGTTAAGTTTCTTTTTGAAATTGTCTTTTTTTTCTTTTTCATCACGGGAGCTCATGGTACCACCTCCATCCCCCTTCCAAGTCAAAAGAGCATATCATAAAAACGGGTAAGATAAAACATGTTTCTTCAAAAACATTCCTGACGGTATAATATACACAAATCATGAATTTTTACCAAACCAAAATTTTTAAAAGGGGTGATGACACATATGAAACTCTTTGACCTCAGTGCCCAAAAAAGTCAATTTCTACTCATCGACGCTCAGGAAAAACTAGTGCCCATGGTGGAAAACGAGAGAAAATTCTTGAGAAATGTAAAAATCCTTCTCAAAGCCTGTGAATTAATGGAAATCCCCGTCAAATACACTGAACACTACCCCTCCGGCCTGGGGGCTACTGTAAAAGAGCTCCTTGATGGAATGCCACAGAATAGCCGAAGCTTCGAAAAGATCCATTTCTCCTGCTGTGAAGAAAAAGATTTCCACACTTTCTTGCAGTTTGCCGGAAGAGATCAAATAATCGTGGCAGGAATAGAAACTCATATCTGTGTCCTACAAACGGTGTCCGATCTGATAAATCAAGAGTATCAAGTTTTCGTGGCAGCGGATGCGTGCTCAAGTAGGAACATAGAGAACCACAACATGGCATTGGAAACCATGAGGCAATTCGGCGCAGTGGTGCTTCCGACGGAATCTATAATCTACAGGTTGCTCCGACGCGCTGGAACTCAAACATTCAAGAGCCTTCTACCTTATTTCAAATAAACTAAACAATAATGAACGAACAAAAAACTTTGCCAAATAGGTCACCTCAATCCTTTATTCGTTTTCTCGGCACAGGTGGAAGCCGTTTCACCGTAATGAGCCAATTGAGGGCATCAGGGGGCCTGTGGTTTCAGTGGGGGAAAATGGCCTTTTCGATAGATCCTGGCCCGGGCTCCCTGGTGAGAATGCACCAAAACACTCCCCCGTTGGACCCCGCTAGTCTGGACGGTATATTACTAAGCCATAAACACCTGGATCACTCCTCCGATTTAAACGTTCTGGTTGAAGCCATGACTGGAGGGGGATTCACTAAAAGGGGCATCCTAATAGCGCCATCCGATGCATTAAATGGCGAAGAAAAAATTCTTTATAGTTACTTGAAACCCAAAATATCTAAAATTTATTCATGGAGGGACGGCGAGGAATACAGCCTTTCTCCAGATGGAAAATTGAAAGTAGAAGGTGTTTCTCTCATACACCACGGAGTTGAATGTTACGGAATGATCTTCAGAGAGGGGAATGAGCCTCTATGGGGATTAATAAGCGACACCAAGCTGGAAAGTCACTGGATAAAAAGATTCTCGGGGTGCTCTGTCCTTGTAATCAATATGACCTTGTCTCACAAAAGAGCGAACCTGGACCATTTGTCACCCGAGGATGTTAAAGTAATAATAGAAGAACTGAACCCAGCGCTAACGATCATCACCCATTTCGGCAGAGGCGTGCTTAAAGAGGGACCATGTAAAATAGCTGAAAGACTGTCCATTAATGGACATCGCATCGTACCTGCAGAAGATGGATTAATTGTAAACTTGGGTAAATTTTCTGATAACATATAACTCTGAAGGGTACGTGAATTTAGATTAAGGAGGTTTCAACCAATGGTCCTGGACAAAATAAAGGCATTAGAACTCCACAGGAGAACGAAGGGCAAATTTGATATATACCCGACTATCAACATAAACAACGAGGAAGATCTGTCCCTGGCCTACATCCCCGGCAGTGTGCCTGCAGCTTTAGCAATAAAAGATGACATTGGGAAAAGTTATGAATATACAGGTAGGGGAAACAGAATAGCCGTGATCACTGATGGCAGCGCGGTCTTGGGATTAGGAAGGGTGGGCCCATATGCTGCAATGCCCGTGATAGAAGGCAAATGCCTTATTTTTAAACTCTTTGGCGACGTCAACGCAATTCCTATATGCCTGGACTGCCATGATGTGGAAGAAATAGTGCATATAGCAGCTACACTTTCTCCATCGTTTGGAGGCATAAACATAGAAGACATATCCTCCCCTAGAACGTTCATGATAGTAAGGGAACTACAAAACAAAGTTGATATACCGGTTTTGTGCGATGATCAACACGGGACGGCCGTGGTAATACTAGCTGCTCTCTGGAATGCACTTGAGGTCCAAGGAAGAAAAATTGAGGACCTAAAGATCGTAGTATGTGGTGCAGGAGCAGCAGGTATCTCTGTAACCGAACTGTTACTGGCGGCAGGAGCTAAAAATGTAATAGTTTTAAACAGCTCCGGCATACTTTCTGAATCCAACCCCCACATGAACAACATCCAGCAGGAACTAGCCCTCAAGACAAATCCCGAGGGTATCAAAGGCGGACTAGCTGAAGCCATTGAGGGGGCTCACCTATTTATAGGGCTCTCAAAGGGAAACATCCTAAAGCCTCAACATATACGCAAAATGGGTAAGGACCCAATAATCTTCGCAATGGCTTTACCTGAACCAGAAATACACCCCGAAGAAGCTTATGCAGCTGGTGCTTCAATAGTGGGCACAGGGTTACCCGAATATCCCAACGCCATGCCAAACCTTCACACATCACCAGGCATAATGAGGGGACTTCTAGATGTGAGAGCAACTTGCTTATCAACGACCATGTTACTTGAGGCCGCAAGGGCTCTTGCCAACGTAGTAGACAGAAGACGGTTGTCCCCACAAAAAATAACCCCGGATGTCTTCTGCGACGAGGTCAGCCCATGTGTCGCTGAAGCCGTTGGACAAGCTGCAATAAGGGAAGGTTTTGCATCACTTACATTGCCAGAGGGACAAATATACCATAACCTATGGGAAAGCCTCTACGGGAACAAGTTATCCCGGCACTGACGATACACAAGGGTCCTCTTAACTATCTAATTATCCAAGCGTAGCGTACGCTCAAAAGCTAAGAGGGCCTTTTTTAATTCTATTCCCTCGGGACCTCCATAGCCTCTCATACTTCCGTCAGAACCTACAACTCGATGACATGGCACAAAAAGAGCCCATGGATTGCTTCTCATTATAGTACCTACGGCCCTCGAAGCTCTAACGTTTCCAGCAAGATAAGCAACTTCTTTGTAAGTTAAGGTACTACCAAAGGGAATGGAATATACAGTCTCATATACCTTCATAGTGAAAGGCTGAGGTTTCTTGTAAGCGCAAAAAACAACATCAACTTTATGGCCGTTCCAAAAATCACGCCAGGCACATTTAAGCCAATCTGGGGGATTGGACTCTTGGATGCTTCTGAAGCGCTCGTCATTCGTGGTTGTGGTTCTAACTATTCCCTCATCACTCCACACCACCCACCAAGTACCTAAAGACGAAGAAAGACAACACTTCGCTAATTGAGTATTCTCGGGTATGACCTTTAGCTTCACCATAAAACGCCACCTTTGAAAATTAGAATGAAAGTGCCCAATACTGTAATTGCCAAGGAATACCTCTCGCTTATCCACAAAATTCTCAAATCGAAAGGACCTCTAAGCCTATCAAGAGCAATCATTCCTTTAGGGAAAAACCTGCCCGTCTGTTTCTTGTAATTATTATATTCTTCAGGGAACTTGTTCCCTAAATATTTTTCTTCCCAAGGAACTATCAACATCCCGTAAAGCAACACGAAAACCACCAAAAAAACAACTAGTGCCAATAAGCTTCCAGATATTAGAGCCCATCCAAGACCAATCAAACCATTGCCTATATATAGAGGGTTTCTAACTAGGCCATAAGGCCCCCATGTTATCAGCTGCTCTGCCTTAACAGATTCCCCTCTGTACTTTTTTATGGTCCCGGCCGCCCACAGTCGAATTAACTGCCCCAAAACAACTAAAGGTAATCCTAAATAAATAGAACCTCTACTGGGCTCCGCCAAGAAATAAACCACAAAAAATAGGAGGGTCCATACTCCTCCTCTATACTTGAAGGCCAACGCCCTGATGTGCTCTCTATTAGTTTCAAATCTCAATCAGCTCTCCTCCTCGTCGTTGCTAGTATAGCCACTTAACACTTTCTCAGCCCCGCCCCACCCAAGCAATAAAACCGCGGTCACGGCCCCCATGGCAATAGACAAATATTCTGTGAACAACCTCCAAGTTATAGCTACAACACCCGCCATGTTCCAGGGAACCAGAAAAGCAAATATAGCAGTTCCTCCACCCTCTGCGACCCCGCTTGCTCCTGGCGTTGGAACGAAATACAAAAGAAACATAAGCAGCGCCTGGGCAAAAAAAGCTTCTATATAAGACACATTAAAACCTAACGCCCATATAATACATGGTAGTATGGAGAATAGAGCTATCATTTGGAGCCAGGATACCAAGAAGGCTAACAAAAACTTTGCAAGGCCTGACGTAAAAAACAGCTGGAAGTTTCTATTGTAATTATCTATTTCTCTGTAAGCTCTCCTGACAAACTTAAGCACTCTTTTCTTCCTTACTAACCCCCATCTGTTCAAGAATAAAATAATCGCCCCAGACAACTTCTTTATCAAATTGGGACGAAGCAAACTGAGAACTACTATCACCCACATAGCCATCACAAATATGGCAACGTAATATAACGCTCCCTTCAGGAGGAGCTTGCCCTTCATAAGCTCAGGCACATATAGCAAAGCCATAGGAACCACGATGCCTATTTGAAGCAGCGTCATCAATGTCCCTACTAAAGTAATAGCTATTCCTTTCCCTATGGGGATACCACTCTTATAGAGGAAATAGACTTGGAAAGGTCCTCCGCCACTCTGCATGGGCGTAATTGCACAGCCAAAATACCTCAGCCAATTGAGCAAAAATGCAAATTTATATGAAATATGCTCTCCTGCCGCAGCAACCACAGAGTGTAGCTTATATGCATCCAGACACCAAGAAAGGATCAATAATAGGAAAACGTAACCTAGCATCTTCACATTTGCTTTGGCAAGCACATCTATGGTATTCAAATCTATGCTAGATAATAGTACTATAGAACTTACCAAAAACGACAGGCCCAAAAACAATGCCAGGCCCTTCCTCACCGTCAATGAGATCACCTCAAGCAATAAGTTGACTTTCTTTCAAAATAACTTTAGCCGCCGCCTGTATATCTTCGCACACAGGAACCTTTATTCCGGCCTTCACTAGCTCTGCCTCAGTCTCTCGGCCGTAACCAGTTAAAACTAACACGGCTTTTATTCCAACGCTTTTAGCAGTCATTATATCCGACTTTTTATCTCCTATTATCCAGGAACGGCGCAGATCCAAGTCGTGTTCAGAAGCTGCCCTCAATACCATGCCCGGTTCCGGCTTCCTGCAATTACATTTCTGCCTGTAGCTTTCCTTTCCCTCTGTGGGGTGGTGAGGGCAAAAGTAAAATCCATCTATCTCGCACCCCTGCTTTCCTAATATGTGCGATATAAATTCATGGGTCTTTTGCACAAAAGTCTCAGTGAAATAGCCTCTTGCCACACCACTCTGGTTAGTTACGACAAACAGCTTGAACCCTCCAGCACGTAAAGCCGATAGTGCCTCAGGCACTCCTGGGAGGAGCTCTACTTTCTCCAAGGAATCCAAATAATCAACTTCCTTTATTATCGTTCCATCCCTATCCAAAAAAACTGCTGGCTGCTTCATTGGACCCGTTCCTTCAAGGGGCAGTCATATACTATACTACTCTTTGTTGGACAAAATAGTTTTCCACCAATCTACCATATCTTTTACGGTCTTACGCAAAGGGATTTTCTGGAACCATCCAGTTGCTTCCTTGAGTTTGGTTAAATCGCTCCAATATATGGGCTCATCAACTTCTCTAACCAGTGATGGGTCCGTTACAACTTCGGGCTTTTGAGGACAGTCTTCCAATACCAAATCTAATAATTCCTTTATTGAAAAGGCCTTTTCACCGGCTACGTTATAAGCCTCTCCTGATTTTCCCTTCTCCTGTAAGCTCAAAAAGGCTTCTACTGCATCTCTGACATCCAGGAACGCTCTTTTGGTGTGAAGGTTGCCAACTGGGAATCCCCCCTGCAGTTTTCCTAAATCCCACAGTGCCCTTCTATAGGTGAAATCTGAGACGACCTCTCCAGTCCTCCTGGGACCTACACAGTTTCCGATTCTGAGCCTTATTATATCAAGACCGTAAGCCCTGAAATACGTGTCTCCCAGTAAATCCTGCCCTGCTTTCGACATTCCGTAAACATGGGCGGGGCGAAAAGGTTGATCCTCCCCCACCGGAGTCTCCTCGACCTTTATGAAACCATAAGCGGCCGTAGAAGAAGCAAGCATTATGCGACAAGATGAAAGGCCTGTCCTTATGACGCTTTCAAACAGGTTTAAGGTTCCGAGAACGTTGGTTTCCACAGTGTAGCTGGGAAATTTATAAGACTCCATGGGATAGCTTTGAGCAGCCAAATGATAAATAACATCCGGCTTGAAATCTGCCAAAGCCTCTTCAATGTGGGGTCTATACCTGACATCAATGTTGTAAAGTCTTTCCGCGTACCTAGAAGGAACTTCCATGGTGTTTGTAGGCCTAAAATATGAACCTCCCACCACAAAACCTGCCTCAGCTAGTCTTTGAGCTAAATGCCCTCCGATAAAACCACCAATCCCAGTGATAAAAACTCGTTTACCCATAATTCTTACTTCTCCTTCTCTTTGGTATCTACATTACTGACCTATAATCTTTTCACAAATCAAAGGTATATCGCCTTGCGCCTTATAAAAATCCTCCGGCACTCCAATATCTATGAAATATCTGCCTTCTTGTGGAAATGCATACAGGGCCTTTCCCATGTCTATAAACTGAGGAATCAGCTCATATTCCCAAGAAATCTTCCTGCATGGCACATGTTCCACTAGGGACCTTTCCACCACATACACTCCCCCGTTTATAGACCATTCCCCATTGCTATCTGGAGGCAAGTCCTTCCTTCCAAAGCTTATAACTCGATGATCATCTGCTATCTCCAGGGGGTCAGTTCTGCTTATGTTCGCCCACTTCCTCGTAGCTATTGTAAGGTCCGAAGCTTTATCTAAGTGGAATCGCGCCATACCGTCAAAATCCACATCGAAAAAAGTGTCTCCGTTCATAAAGAAGAACCTATCCGCATCTATCCCGTCCAAGGCCAATCTTAATGCTCCTCCTTTATCCATCGGCTCGTCTTCCACACTAAAGCTTATTGATATTCCCCACTCCTCGCCGTCTCTGCAATACTCCATAATTTGCTCGGCCTCATACCCTAAAAGCAACATGGTCCTTTTAATTCCCCTAGCTGAAAGTAACGATAAAAGCCAAAATAAGAATGGTTTCCCCCCGACTGGAGCCAAAGCCTTCGGCACATGGTCCACTACGGCCTTGAGACGGGTCCCAAACCCACCTGCCAGAATTACTGCATAATCAATCACCACACAACCACTCCTCAACCAAGCCGCATATTATATGACCTAACATTATATGGGTCTCTTGTATCCTAGGCGTGTTTGTAGAAGGAACTGATAAAACAACATCACAATACGGTTCGAACGAACTCCTATGGGTTCCAACTAATCCTATAGCCTGCATATTCTTGGTCGTAGCCGTCTTCAGTGCAGCCAAGACGTTCTTACTCTTCCCGCTAGTGGAAATGGCCACCAAGACATCTCCTTCTTCCCCTAGCCCTTCAAGCTGTCTGGAAAAAACTTCATCATAAGACATGTCATTTGCCACTGCAGTTAGCACACTTGTATCAACTGTGAGGGCGATCGCCTTGAAGGCCCGCCTATTTTTCTTGTAACGCCCCACAAGCTCAGCTGCCATGTGCTGAGCATCTGCTGCAGAACCACCATTTCCGCAGAAATAAACGCATTTCCCTTTGTTTATCGCTTCAGCTATAATGTATGCTGCTAAAGCCACATCATCGCAAAAAGCCTTGAAACTTTCCTTGACCTCGATTGCTTCTTCTATCTCGCTTATTACCCTATTCCTAGCCATGTCAAAGAAAACGTCCCTCATTTTCCCACATCCTCACTCATCACAACATATGTCCTTCAGTGGCTTCTCCGCCAAGCCTGTTTTCCAGCCTAACACGGCTACCTGCACTCGGTCCTTCAAGTCCAGTTTCTTCAAAATTCTGCTTATATGGTTCCTCACTGTCTTCTCCGACAACACCATTGCCTTGGCTATCTGCCCATTTGAGTAACCTTGACTCAACCAATAAACTATCTCCTTCTCCCTTTTGGATAGCTCGTCCAGGCATCTTTTCTGGTATCTTGACATCTTTATCACATCCGGGATTTCGCCATCAAGATGCCTATCCATATAAGTCTCTCCCCGCAAAAGAGCCCTCACACACCGAATTAATTCTGAGGCCCCGGAAGAGAGCATGACACAAGAGCAAAAACCACTATCACACAACGTGTAAGCTTTTTCTATCTCGTCATCCTCCAGCAAGACTATATAATTGACACCGCTAGCAACGTTCTTGCATCCAGCCAAGGATTTCTCGGGCTCAAAACCCAGATCTTTCCCTCTACAAATAACAAGTCTTATGTTGTTTGTCTTCACAACGGTAAGGGCCTCCCAAATATTCGAAACTCCCTCTACCTTTCCGAGGTCTTTTTCATGGCTCAGGAGTTTAACGAGCGCTTCCCTATACAACCTGCAAGGATCCACAACCACTACCGTCGCATGATCAGCCAATTTCAATCAGGCCCCCAATTTAATAACAACAATAAGGTGTGCTATTATTTACGGGCATTCTCAGCCCGCCAAACATTCTCAGATGTGATTATAACATCAAGGATCGGCTTAAATTAGATTAAAGAAGGAGAGAAACATAAAGTGAACCTGAATCAAGGCATAAGGAAGAAAGTGACAAAGGCAATATCCGATTACAACCTGATAGAAAATGGAGACAAGATACTGGTAGGGCTCTCGGGAGGAAAAGATAGCACTCTTTTACTAGTCGCTCTATCGGAGATAAGAAAGATAAGCCCGGTGAAATTTGATCTTGCAGCATTCACCATAAACATCGCAGAAGGGCACATGGATCTGAATCCCATAAAAAAATTTTGCGCTGATCTCGGCATAAAGCACGAAAGCATCTCCTATCCAATAATAGACATCATAGAGGAAAGAAATGAACGCTCTCCATGTAGTCTGTGTTCGAAATTGCGAAACGGCATACTGATAGACTTTGCAACAAAAAACGGCTACAACAAGGTAGCTTTAGGTCACCACCTAGATGACGTAGTGGAAACAGCATTGCTTAATTTGTTCTTGGCAGGAAGGTTCAAATGTTTCCCCCCTCTTTCGTGGAGGAGCAGAAAGAAAATATGGGTAATAAGACCCTTGGTTTACCTATCTGAAGAGGCAATCAGATCTGAAGCGAAGCGCCTTGATTTTCCTGTTATGAAATGGAAATGCCCTCATGAGGATGAAACCCAGAGGGCAAAAATGAAACACCTTATAGCTACGCTTGAGCCTAAATTCCCTGCCTTGAAATCCCAAGTTCTTCACGCCCTTACCCATGTTAGAGGAACGGACGTATGGAAAATAGAAGAACCTCTTGAAAAATAGCATTATCGCAATAGACCTGAAACTATTATCTCTATGGCCTCCTCCTCCGTAAGCCCTTTGGCCATAAGGCCTTCTATTTTCTCATCAGCAATCCTGCCTATAGCAGCCTCATGAGTAACCTCAGCCTCTGGGTGAGATGCTCTCACTACAGGTGAAGCCTCTGCCATTGCGTTCCCCTGCACAACCTCGGTACAGTCTACATGTCCTCTTGCACCCGGAGCAGCCCCATCTACCAACCCCAAGAAGTTTCCCCTGCTATCGTCCTTGAGTACCACTCTTGCCTTTACCAGAGCAGAGCTTCCTTCTCCTTTTAGCTTTATTATGTCCCTTATCTTACACACATCGTCGAACTTGCCGTATATCTTGGAGTTTATGTCAACGTGACTGTGGGCACCAACTGCGTCCACTTCAATTTCTATATCCAAATCGCCAACTCTTCCCTCAACCAAGGTAAAATCACCAACGTACGTGGCCCCTTCGCCTACCATAACCTTGCTCCTGGGCTTGACTTGTATCTTGCCCTCTGGACCGTGTACATGAACTTCCTTGTACGCAAAACTGGCCCTTTCTTTCAGGTAAATCTCGCCTTCCATAGCATGCAAAAATTCTACGGCATTAGGGAAAATACAATGAGCCAAAAATTCTGCCTTGGCTCCTTCCTCCACAGTCACCCTGCTTTGTATCACTTGCTTCCCTTCATGCCCTAAATGGCCAAAACAAAGATGCACAGGTTTTTCTATAACAACTCCTTTTTTTACTGTTATCTTTGCATCTATACCTTCGTCCGTCTCCTCTGCTTCAATTTCGACTCCTGGAAGCACATTTTTGTCGATTATTTTGTTGGCATGTACTACCACGTAGATAGCATCTTTATCTCCCAGAGAACTTGCCAAACCACCCGTTCTGGAAGCTATTTCCAGAAGTTGTGCATATTCTTCTGTTATCTTCAATTCGCTATCCCCCTATCCTTCGGTCTCTCCTGTTTCCCCCGCATGCTCCGGACAAGGCATGCATTGAGACAAAAAATACCGCCTTACTGCCTCAGCTGTCCCTTCCAATACTATGCTTCCGCTACACATTAAGTAGGACCTATCGCACTGAGAAGCTACATCTTCTCTATGGGTTATTATCAGAACACTTCGGCCATTCTCGGTCATTTTCCTGAACAAGTTTATTATGTCCGCCATTGCAAGGAGATCAACGCCTGAATCAGGCTCATCCAATATGGTAAGCCGAGAGTTCATCAAGTAAACCGAGGCCAATTCTATGCGCTTTCGTTCTCCCCCAGAAAGAGTCTTATCCACCTTTCTCTTCAAGTAGGAGCTTTCAAGTTGGACCAAAGCCAACGCCTCTTCCATCTGGGATTCTCCTATCTTATCCCTTGAAGAAATCCTTAAATACTCGGCAACACTTATTCCCTCATATCTAGCTGGATGCTGCCACGCCAGCGTGATTCCTAACCGCGCGCGCTCCGTTATGCCTAACTCAGTGATATCTTGTCCCTTGAAATAGATTGCTCCCTTTTTCGGTCTATAATTTGGAAGACCCATGATCGTGTAGGCAAGACTCGATTTTCCAGCACCATTTCTCCCTAGTATTCCCGTTATTTCTCCAGGCAAGACCCTAATAGATACATCCTTTAATATCTCCTTGTCATCTCTGACGACAGTTATCTCATCTACATAAAGTAACGATTCCTTCACTTGCTTCACCTCATATCGATTCCTTTTTTAAGGCTTCCATCACTTTTTCATCCATGGCAAAAGAGTGTTCTTGGGTTGGAAAGGCTTTGTTTTTTACCTCCCTAACATACCCTTCAAGACCTGAACCAAGGTATTCTGCTCCATTTGCGTATGATTTAACGAATTTAGGCTTAAACGTCTCAAAAAGACCCAATATATCATGAAAGACAAGAACCTGGCCGTCGCATGAACTTCCTGCTCCTATACCTATGGTGGGAATACTCAGCTTCTGAGTTATAAATTCTGCGAGTGGAGCTGGGACACACTCCAACACCACGGCACAGGCTCCTGCTTCCTGAACGGCAATGGCGTCCTCAAGGACTCTTCTTGCGCTTTGTTCGTCCTTACCCTGTACCCTGTACCCCCCCAGCAAAGTAGCCGTTTGAGGAGTTAGCCCGATATGTCCGACAACTGCGATGCCCGCATCGACGATTGCCCTTATAGTGCTTACCCTATTTTTCCCCCCCTCGAGTTTTACTGCATCCACACCGGCTTCCTTGACCAATAAGCCTGCGTTCCTTATAGCTTCCCTTTCATCTACCTCATAACTCAGAAAAGGCAGATCTCCAACCACGAAAGCTCTCTGGCGAGCTCGCATCACTGCCTTGCAGTGCATGAGCATCATTTCCATGGTCACACCCAGAGTATCTTTCAATCCGTGCTCCACCATTCCCACGGAATCTCCGACAAGAATCATATCTGCTCCTGCCTTCTCGGCCAGCCTTGCTTGCCAGTGGTTGTACGCAGTAACCATCACTATCGGCTCTTTTTCTTGCTTCATTCTCATGAAATCTGGAATAGACAACACCTTACCCATAATCAAAATCCTCCCTCGGCATGGATCCTTCAAGACTCAAGGATCTTATTGTCTATCAGTCTGGCTTTTCCAACGTACGCTGCCACAGCTATCACTACTCTATCTTTTATTTCATTCACCTCTTCCAAGTTCTCCGCATCCCGAATCTCTACGTACTGAACTTTTAAACCATCACCCTCGCTCAAAATCTCTCTTACCTTAGCCTCTAAAGCTTTGACATCCTTGACTCCACTTTTGAACAAACGCTCAGCTTCCTCCAAAGCTTTAGGTATCTTGAGGGCTTCTTTTCTCTGCTCCTCTGTGAGATATACGTTGCGGCTGCTCAAGGCAAGACCATCATGGTCTCTCACTATTGGACACCCTATTACCTCCACGGGAACGTTCAAATCCCGAACCATTCGCTTCAACACTTGGAGCTGTTGATAGTCCTTCTGACCAAAGTAAGCCCTCCCAGGCTGAACTATATTGAACAATTTTAGTACTACCGTACAAACGCCATCAAAGTGACCAGGTCTAAAAGCACCACACATGTACCTACTCAGCTTGTTTTCTTTTACCACCGTTGAGAAATCAGGGTAATACATATCTTCCTCTCTTGGAGCAAAAAGAAGGTCCACACCTTCCTTCTCCAATAAGGCACTATCTCTATCAAAATCCCTGGGATATGCTGCTAAATCCTCGCTGGGGCCAAACTGCAGAGGGTTAACGAATATGGAAACCACACAAAAGGAATTTTCTTGCTTGCACCTTCTAACTAAGGACAAATGCCCCTCATGAAGATAACCCATTGTAGGAACAAAGCCAATTTCCTCCCTATTTAACCCCTTTTGCCTGATGTATTCTCTTACTTCTGACGGCTCTTTGATTATTTTCATATTCCCATCTCCTTACTAGCAAAAAAATAGGAACCTAGATAACAGAGGCCAAAGACCTTATATGTCTCATGTACGACTCTGCCTCTTTTTTCTCTGTTTCAGCCCCCTCTTTTCCCAGAAGGGCCCGTGTGTAAACTTTCCCCTGCTCTACTCCAGGTTGATCAAAGGGGTTAACTTTCATAAGTCCACCTGTTATAGCTGTCAGGTACTCAAAAAAGTAGATCAACCCTCCTAAATGATAGGCATCCAAATTGGGCATTTCCATCCAAGCAACTGGCTTTCCTGATTTGGCAAGGGCAGCTAGAGTTCCTTGAGCCTCACAGTTCAGCATGCTCTTCATGTCCTTGCCCAAGAGGTAAGACAAAGAATTCAGTGAATCTTCCTCCAGTTTTTCAGGGAAAAAGACGTTTCTCTTGCTTTTTTCCTCAGTCAATATCAAAAAAAGCTTGTCATTCGGACCGGACGTATAGAGCTGAACCTGAGAGTGTTGGTCTATGGCGCCAATGGCCCGAATTGGAGTTATACCTTTACCATCCTTTCCAAGGCTCTCGGCCCACAACTGGGCAAACCACTCGGTAAAACTATTCATTCGACTCAAATAAGGCATAAAAACAAGCATATTCCTACCCGCAAGACAATGTTCCATACTCAAAGCAGCCAGAATCCAAGCAGGATTGTTATCTATTGAATTTCTTTCGAACAATTTCTTTTTCATGTCCTTTGCTCCATGGAGAAGCTCCTCAATAGCTACCCCCTGGACGGCCGCAGAAAGCAACCCCACAGGGGATAACACGGAAAACCTTCCGCCAACGTTTTGGGGCACCTCCAAGGTGAGGCAACCTATTTCATTTGCAAATTTCCGCAGAGCGCCTCTGTTGGGGTCAGTTATGACCACGATCCGTTGAGCTAGATTTGGTAACTTGTTCTCTTTAAGCTTTTCCCACAGAGCGAGGAAATTCGCCATGGTTTCCGCCGTGGTGCCCGATTTACTTACAACTATAAACCCCGTTCTGGATAAATCTACCATATCCAGAACCGATAAAAATAAGTGAGGATCAGAGTTATCAAGAAGATAAAATCTGGGTCCCTTCCTCTCCTCCCTAGAAAGCTCGTTATAAAATGGATGAGTAAGACAATCAAAAAGCATTTTATTGCCCAAAGCGGAGCCACCTATACCAATATGAATCAGGGAATCAAAGCTCTTCAGTGCTTCAGCCACTTTAATTATCTGCTCATGCCCTTTCTCGGGCAAATCTACCCATCCATAGCCATCCTTACCCTCAGATGCCCCTATTAACAAGTCTCCAGATACCCTAGAAAGGACTTCTTCGTAATTTTCCAGCTTCGCTTCATCAACTAAAGCCGCACCATAAAAAAGCTTCAGACGACTCATCGGATCCTCCCTTAAACTCCTTTATAATACGTTAAGACACCATAGATTATATTCCACAAATCCATTTTCACAAAAAAAGGAGCCCTTAGGCTCCTTTTTGATATCTATACTATAACTATACTAAATATACCACTACAAGATGCCGTTTTCCTTCAGCGCCTCATCAATGGCATCCTTATCAAAACCCACGATATACGTGGAACCTATTTGCACTACAGGCACACCCATCTGCCGGGTTTTTCTCACCATCTCCATGGCAGCCTCTCTGTCTTTGCTAACATCCACATCCTCAAAATCAACGTTTATACTCTTCAAATAGTCCTTGGCCTTTACACACCAAGGGCATGTAGGAGTAGAATAAACTTTAACCGTCGCCATACTATCAGCTCCTTACAAATTTCTGTTTTTTATATTTTATGTTCAAAAATACCCCTGTATGGTTATTATATTACAACAGTTACGCTTGTCAAGGCAACATCGCTCCAAACAATGATTTATTCTTTACAGTGCATGCATTTATGAAATCTTTCACATTTTGGTGTATAATTCGATGTTGTGTGTTAGAATTCTCACAGCTCTATTACTCCGGGGGGGAGATGTGCGGATGACAGATGTTGTTAAGGAATCTACCGAAGAAATGCAACAGGTTTTGGACAAAATCATCGAAAAGTACCGGGGGAAACCGGGAAGCACCATAGGCATTTTGTCCGCTATCCAAGAGAAGTTTGGCTACCTACCTGAAGAGGCAATGGATTATGTCTCAGAATCTTTGAACATACCTTCGGCCGAGATTTTTGGTGTTGCCTCCTTCTACTCCATGTTCCGTTTCCAACCAGAAGGAAAATACGTGGTGAGATTATGCAGAGGAACCGCCTGCCATGTCCAAGGTTCATGGCTGGTTGGAGAGCAACTGCAAAGGCATCTGGGCATTGAAGAAGGGGGTACTACCAAAGATGGCCTTTTCTCTCTTCACTACGTAGCATGCCTTGGGTGCTGCAGCCTAGCACCAGTTATGATGGTCAACGGAACAGTTCATGGCCGTCTTACGCCAGACAAGGCTGTAGAAGTTTTGGAATCCTACAGACGTGAAGGCCAAGAATAGATTAGGAGGACTCAAAGATGACAAAAACAGTCATTAAAGTAGGAATGGCAAGCTGTGGTATAGCTGCAGGAGCCCGTCCAGTTTATGAGTACCTGCTAGATAAGCTGGGCGACAGAAAAGACGTAGAAATAAAACAAGTAGGTTGTATAGGACTCTGCTTCAGAGAACCGCTGGTGGAAGTAATCAAAGATGGTACCAGAGTAATGTACGGAGAGGTAGACATTGATTCCCTCGAAAAAATAATAGAAAGCCACATTCTAAACGGCACCCCTGTTGAAGAAAAAATAATCTTAAGCGATTCCACAGAAGCTCCAGAAAACAAAACCATTGACAAACAGGTTCGAATAGTCCTCAGAAACACGGGAATAATAGATCCCACAAAAATTGATGAATATCTGGAAAGAGACGGCTACAAAGGACTCACGAAGGCTCTACAGATGGATCCTGAGGCAGTAATAGACGAGATCCTGGAAAGCGGCCTGAGAGGAAGAGGCGGAGCTGGATTCCCCACCGGTTTAAAATGGAGGTTTGCGCGAAAAGCTGCAGGTGACGAAAAATACGTTGTTTGCAACGCCGACGAGGGTGACCCAGGAGCCTTCATGGACCGATCAGTCCTTGAAGGAGACCCCCATTCTGTCATAGAAGGCATGTTGATCTGTGGTTATGCCATAGGAGCAAAGCACGGGATAATTTATTGTAGAGCTGAGTATCCTCTGGCTATAAAACACCTCAACATTGCAATCGAACAAGCAAGAGAAAGAGGTTTCCTGGGCAAGAACATTCTAGGATCGGGCTTTGATTTCGACATTTATATCAAGGAAGGTGCCGGAGCGTTCGTGTGCGGCGAAGAGACGGCACTAATGGCCTCGATAGAGGGTAAAAGAGGCATGCCCAGACCACGACCGCCATTTCCTGCAAACAAAGGAATCTTTGGTAAACCAACAAACATCAACAACGTTGAAACGCTGGCGAATGTGGCATGGATAATCCTTCACGGCGCCTCCGAGTTCAATAAGTATGGTACGGGCAAGAGCAGAGGGACCAAAGTGTTCGCCCTCGCTGGAAAGATAGTGAAAGGCGGCTTGGTTGAGGTTCCAATGGGAATGCCCCTAAGAGAAGTTATCTTCGATGTTGGAGGCGGTATTCCAGACGGAAAGGAATTTAAGGCTGTTCAGCTTGGAGGCCCATCAGGCGGATGCCTTCCAGCGTCCGAGCTTGACACTCCTGTTGACTACGAATCCATAAACGCCACCGGCGCAATCATGGGATCTGGTGGAATGGTAGTCATGGACGAAGATACCTGCATAGTCGACGTCGCGAAATTCTTCCTGAGCTTCGTCCAAAGCGAATCCTGTGGCAAGTGCCCCTTCTGTCGTATAGGAACCAAGAGGATGTTGGAGATCCTTGAGAGAATATGTGACGGAAAAGGAACTCCGGAAGACTTGGATCTGCTGGAAGACCTGGCCTACAAGATAAAGGACGGATCACTTTGCGGCCTAGGGCAAACTGCTCCTAACCCCGTTTTGACTACGCTAAAATATTTCCGCCACGAATACGAGGCCCACGTCAACGAGAAAAAATGCCCCGCAAAGGTATGTACGAACCTTATTCATTACACAATAGATCCAGATACGTGCATAGGCTGCACAAAATGTTCTAAGGTCTGCCCTGTGGGCGCCATTGAAGGCCAAATCAGACAGCCTCACAAGATAGATGACTCTGTTTGCGTACGTTGCGGACAGTGTAAGTCTGTATGCCCAGTAAAAGCCATCTCCGTAGAATAAGGAGGAACTAGAAATCATGGAACGTACAGTTTCTGTAATCCTAAATGGGAAAACCGTAAAGGGATACCCGGGACAAAAAATACTGGACCTATGTGCAGAAAATGGTATTGAGATACCCACACTCTGTTACGATAAGCATCTTTCCTTGTATGGAGGATGCTCCATATGCCTGGTGGAAGTCAAAGGTGCAAGAAGCCTGGTTAGGGCATGCGCTACCCCTATCCAGGAAGGAATGGAGATAGAGACCCATACGGAACGAGTCAAGGGAGCCAGAAAGCTTGCTCTAGAGCTTCTACTTTCAGACCACGTTGGAGATTGTAGACCTCCCTGTCAGTTGGCCTGCCCTGCCCGTGCTGATGTAAAAAGCTACGTAAACCTGGCAGCGGAGGGCAAATTCCGTTCAGCTTTGGATGTACTTCATCAGGGAATCACCCTCCCTGCAAGCATAGGGCGGGTCTGCCCTGCTCCGTGCCAAGAGAAATGCCGAAGGCATTTCGTGGATGAAGAACCTGTATCAATAAGAGAGATCAAACGATACATAGGCGACTGGGGATTGAGCCAAGGAGATTTGGGAGAGATACCTCAGATAAAGGAAAATGGAAAGTCTGTAGCCATAGTAGGAGGAGGCCCGGCAGGCTTATCTGCGGCCTACTACCTCAGATTGAAGGGTTACAAAGTAACTATATTTGAAAAAGAATCCAAACTTGGCGGAATGATGCGCTATGGTATCCCAGATTACAGACTTCCACAGGAGATACTTGAAAAAGAATGCCAGTGGTTGCTCGCACACGGCATAGAAACCAGAATGAACACTGCCCTGGGCAAGGACGTAACCCTGGAGGAACTAAAAAAACAATATGACGCCGTACTGTTGGCCATGGGCTGTTGGAAATCCACCCCCATGCGCGTCCCTGGTGAAGACCTTCCGGGAGTCATAGGTGGAATCGAATTCCTGTACAAAGTAAACAATAAACAAGAAACCGGTATCGGCAAAAAGGTTGCCATAATAGGCGGCGGTAACACCGCTATGGACGCAGCAAGATGTTCCCTGCGCGAAGGTGCTGAAAAAGTCTACGTAGTCTATCGCAGAACCAGAGAGGAAATGCCCGCTGAAGACATTGAGATAGAAGAAGCAATGGAAGAAGGGGTAGAATTCATTTTCTTGGCCGCACCCACTGCAATAGAGGGCAATTCCAGGGTAGAATCGATAGTCTGCGAGAAGATGGCCCTCGGCGCACCGGATGCTTCTGGAAGGAGAAGACCCATACCCACCGGAGAAACCTTTACCTTGGAAGTAGACACTGTAATAGCAGCCATAGGCCAAAGAATTGACCTTTCTTCACTGCCGCAAGACATCCATGACGGCAAATGGCTCAAGGTCGACGAGCACTTCGCCACTCCATATGAAGGAGTTTTCGTGTGCGGCGATCAAAAAACTGGCCCTGGCATAGCCGTTGAAGCCATTGGAAGTGGCCACTGGGCAGCGGAATCCATTCATCATTATCTCACAGAGGGCATTCCCCATAGGCCCTTTGAGTGCGACGTAGTAAGAGATGATCTTGGACCTGAAGATTTCTTGGATGTAGAAAAACAGCCTATGGAGAAACCCTTGATCCTGGAGCCACAAGAAAGGTTATCCAAGCCCTACGAAGAGTTCAATAAGGGGCTCACCGAAGAGCAGGTTACAATAGACGGCAGCCGATGCATGAAGTGCGGATGCCCAGATATCCATGAATGTAAGCTAAGGGAGTACAGCATAGAATACGAAGCCTCACCCGATGCTTTCCCGAAAGAGCTATACTCTAGGCCAGACCGTCCAGAGGAAGCCAATACGTACTACATAAGAAACATGGATAAATGCATCCAGTGCGGAGTCTGCGTCAGGACATGTGAAGAAATAGCCAATTGTCATGCCATAGACTTCCAAAAACGAGGTATCAAAACCTTCGTTGGCCCCGGTGTAGACCGCACAATAGAGCATTCGGACTGTATATTCTGCGGACTTTGTGTGCAAAACTGTCCCACCGGAGCCCTTGTAGAGAGAACGGCCTTCGGCATATCCAGACCTTCAAAGACAAAACTATCGAAGACCATATGCACCTACTGCAGCGTCGGTTGTGAACTGGTTGCTCACACGGACCTTTTGACAGGAAGAATAGATAACGTAACCGCAGACCTGGACAATCAAATGTCCATAAACAAAGGGAAAATATGCGCAAAGGGTAGATTCGATTGGCAATTCGTCAATAGAGACGACAGGATAAAAACTCCTCTAATCAAGGTAAACGGCACTTTCCAAGAGGCCTCTTGGGTTGAGGCACTGGAGTTCGTGTCCAAAAAACTGATGGCCATAAAAGACCAATACGGGTCTGATTCCATTGGTTTCTGTGCCTCTAACCATTGCACCAACGAAGAAAACTACCTACTTCAGCGTTTTGCCAGAGAAGTTGTTGGTACCAATAACGTCGACACTGTAGACAGCGCATACTACATGCCTGTAATAAATGGCCTCACATCCACTCTGGGAATGGCTGCCATGACTAATGATTTCGACTCCCTCAAGAATGCAAACGTGATTCTGTTGCTTGAGGCAAACCTGGCTGAAACCCATCCAGTAGCAGAGATGTGGATAAAGGAGCTCAAAAAAGCTTCTTCAGCAAAACTTTTGATAAGCAATTCCACCCCAACCAAACTGGATAGATACGCAGACATTACATTGCAGCAAAATAAGGGCACATCTGTGGCACTGCTTAACGGGTTAATGCACATTATAGTCGAGGAAGGTCTTTACAACAGTGACTACGTTATGAACAATACAGAAAACTTCGGTGAGTTGAAGAAGCTATTGTCCGAGTACTCTCCTTCTAAGGTAGCAGCCATAACAGGAATTCCTGAGAAAGCTCTAAGAGAGGCTGCCAGAACCTTCGCATCTGGGCCCAACTCCGCAATAATATTCGGGGATTGCCTATTGCAGCTTGAAAACGCAGAAGAAAACGTAAAATCCATAGCCAACTTGGCTCTACTCTGCGGAATGCTTGGAAGGCAAGGAACAGGCATTTATCCTGTAGTAGGCGCAAGCAACACTGTAGGAGCTTTTGATATGGGATGCACGCCACGCCTCTTACCAGGCTATCTGCCATCCAATGATGAAACGGCGCGCAGCAAGGTAGAAGCCATTTGGAACTGCTCCCTTCCAACCAGAGAAGGCCATGGAATACTCGACATGATAGATAAAGCATCAAAAGGAGAACTAAAAGCAATGTACATCATGGGTTCTGACATAGCAAAGAAGCTCTCCTGCAAAGATGCTCTATCCAACCTAGACCTACTTGTGGTGCAAGACATATTCCTTAACGAAACTGCTCAACTGGCCGACGTAGTGCTGCCAGCGGCGTGCTGGGGAGAAAAGGACGGCACAAAGACAAACGCCTGCAGGGTCGTTCAGAAGACATCCAAAGCTGCCGAAGCACCCCAAGATGCAAGACCCGACTGGTGGATACTGACTCAACTTGCTGAAGCCTGTGGACGTTCCTGGTCCTTTGAAAACCCAGAGTCCATAATGAACGAAATAAGCAATGTGGCGGATATTTATGGTGGAATAACTTACGACAGGCTAAACACCAAGGGCTTAGCATGGCCTTGCTGGAACTTAAAACATGAAGGAACACCCATACTGTTTACAGAAGGTTTCCACAACAGAAAGGCCCGTTTCGCTCCGTGCGAATGGAAGTCCGCTAACTAAAAAATAGCGCTTATATAAGTAGGGGCCAGCTTTAAAGCTGGCCCCTACTCTTTTAAACTCAAATATTTTAATTGATATTGATGTTACTCTTCCTCTTCCTCCACCTGCGCCTGAGCTATTATCTTTTTGGCAATATCGTGAGGTACTTCTTCGTAGTGAGAAAATTCCATGGTGAAATTACCCCTTCCAGAAGTCATGGATCTCAGGATTATGGCATAACGGAACATCTCTGCCAAGGGAACCTGAGCCTTGACTACCTGCAAGCGCCCTCTGCTGTCAATACCCATGATCTTTCCTCTACGGCTGTTGAAATCACCCATTACATCCCCCAAGTATTCCTCAGGAACAACAACTTCCACGTTCATTATGGGCTCCAACAGTACTGGAGAAGCTTCCTTAATACCTTTTTTGAAAGCCATGGAGGCAGCTATCTTAAACGCCATTTCTGATGAGTCAACCTCGTGGTATGAACCAAAGAACAATATGGCCTTTACGTCAACTGTAGGATACCCAGCCAATACTCCTTTCTGCATGGCTTCCCGAAGTCCCTTCTCAACAGCGGGAATGTAAGATTTGGGAACGGCTCCGCCTACTATTCTGTCTTCGAATTCGAAACCTGTTCCTCTCGGGAGGGGCTGGAACTCTATATGCACATCTCCATATTGCCCTCTACCGCCAGACTGTTTTTTGTACTTACCCTGTGCCTTGGAGGATTTTTTGATCGTCTCTCTATATGGCACTTTGGGCGTCTGGGTCTCCAAATCCACTCCGTATCTTTCCTTGATCCTGGAAAGCATGATGTCCAAATGCACATCGCCCATTCCGGATAGGACACTGTCATGAGTCTCCGCGTTCTTCTCGAAATGCAGTGTCGGATCTTCCTCCAAGAGTTTGCTCAAGGCGCTAGCCAATTTATCTTCGTCGTTTCTGCTCTTTGGTAAAACTGCAACGCTGTATACTGGCTTGGGGAACTTTATGGGCGGGAAGATTATGTCGGTCCCCTTCTCCGCCAAGGTATCTCCCACGGCGGTGCTGTGGAGCTTAGGAATGGCGACTATATCTCCTACGATGATCTCCTTTTCATCGTCCCCATCTTTTCCCTTCATCATCTTGAAGGCGCTGATGCGCTCTTCCTCACCCTTACTGACATTGTAAATAGGACGATCGCTTGTAAGCTTTCCAGAGAATACCCTCAAGAAGGACAGTTTTCCTACGTAAGGATCAACCATTATTTTAAAGCACAAAGCTGTAAAGGGGCCGTTGGGGTCTGGAGCGACCTCAATCTCTTCTTCTCCTTTCAGGGCCTTGCGTGGAGGCATATCAAGCGGGGAGGGGAACAATGAAGCAATGGTATCAAGAAGCTGCAATACTCCTACGTTTAAAGTACTTGAGCCAGGTAATACGGGGAAAAGTTTTCTTTCTTTCACGGCCTTCTTGAGCGCAGGAAGCAACTCATCCAGGGCGAGTTCCTCTCCGTCAAGATAGCGCATCATGAGCTCGTCATCAGCCTCAACTATTCGTTCCAGCAACTCCTCCCTAGCATCTGAAGCCTCTTGCGCCAAATCCTGGGGTATCTCTTCTTCCTTGAATTCTTTGCTGCCATCTGCCTTGTAGACGTAAGCTTTCTGGGACAAGACATCTATTACACCCTTAAAATTGGCTTCTTGTCCTATGGGGAGAAACAGGGGCACTGCCTTATCTGACAAGTAGCGCCTTATGTCACTCAAAGTCCTGCTGAAATCTGCATTATCCCTATCCATTTTGTTTATGTAGAAGGCTACAGTCAAGCCCATTTCTTCTGCAAAATCCCAAGCCTTCTCCGTCTGAACTTCGACCCCGTCTACACCGCTTACGACAATAACCGTACCATCGGATACCCTCATGGCAGATCTTAGGTCTCCGATAAAATCCGCATATCCAGGGCAGTCCAGAATGTAATATCTTTTGCCAGCGTGATCCAACGTCAGAACAGAAGTGTTGATAGATATTTGGCGTTTCTTCTCCTCCGCTCCAAAATCACTGAGAGTATTACCGTCTTCAACCTTGCCCAATCTGGTAGTTACCCCGGTGTCGAAGGCCATAGCTTCCGCCAGCGAAGTCTTTCCAGATCCACCGTGACCTGTAAGAGCCACAGTTCTCGTGTTCTCGGGTAAGCGTCCTGCCATAAGTCCTACCTCCTCCATACATTCATAATTGTTTTTGTATGTGCCACTGCTTCGACTATGCTTCAGCAAAATTACTGCCCAATTTTGCTTTTCAACATATCTTCTACCATCTGAGGTTTAGCTTGTCCTCTCGTCTCCCGCATCACCAGCCCCATTAAGAATTTTATCTTCTTTCCTTTGGTGTCTTTACCTTCCAGTATTTCCTTTACCACATCCTGGTTTTGCTTCAAAATTTTATCCACTGTTTCCTCTAACTTTTGATCATCTATCCCACCCACTGCTATGCCAGCATCTTTCATTGCCTCTTCAAGGCCAACCTTTTTATCGAGCATTATTTGCCATAAATCTTTTCCAGCGGTATTGGATATTTTCTTTTCGTCCAAAAGTTTAATTAGTTTAGCCAGAGTCTGAGCTTCAATCTCGGGGTTCTCCAGATTGAACTTCCCCTCTTTGTTAGATCTGATAACCTCGGTCTTCATCCAGTTTACCAAGGGCTTGACAGGAGCACCAAAAGAAAGGGCATCCTCAAAATATCTGGCCAGCTCAATTTGGGATGTCAAAATTTCCGCCTCTTCTTCGCTGATGGAGAACTCAAACATGTACCTTTCCTTTTTCTCCCATGGGAGCTCTGGTATAGAGCTTGCCACCTCTTCTACCATCCCTTCGCTAACTACAACCAAAGGCAAGTCTGGATCGGGGAAATATCGGTAATCATGGGCCTCCTCTTTACTTCTGCTTGAGACGGTGATTCCTTTAGCATCATCCCAGTGGCGAGTCTCCTGAACCACTGTGCCTCCTGACATTAAAAGTTCCTTCTGTCTTTTCTGCTCATATTCCAGAGCACGCTGGAGAGCCCTTAGGGAGTTCATGTTCTTGATCTCCACCTTTACACCGAGGGGTTGCCCTTCCTCGTTCAACGATATGTTGGCATCCACTCTCATGGAGCCAGACTCCATATCACCATCGGACACTCCTAGGTACCGAACCAACTTTCTCAATGCAAGAACGTATTCCTTAGCCTCCTCAGGAGTGGAAATTTGAGGTTCCGATACAATCTCTATCAGCGGAACACCTGCCCTATTATAATCCACATAAGAAGCTCCAGAACCATGAAGTCTTCCATCCAATGTGGCATGCACAAGTTTGCCTGCGTCCTCTTCCAGGTGCAATCGAGTTATTCCTATAAATTTTTCCCCTTGCTCTGTCTTAATAGGTATCTTGCCACCAAAGGAGATAGGGCGGTCGTATTGGCTTATTTGATAGGCCTTAGGTAGGTCCGGGTAGAAATAGTTTTTCCTATGAAAGCGGCTCTCCTTTTGTATGTTACCGCCAATGGCGCACGACATTTTCAATGCCAGCTCCACAGCCTTTTTATTTAGGACTGGCAGGGTGCCAGGAAGTCCTAGACAAACTGGGCAAACGTTGCTGTTTGGCATAGCACCTATGTAGTCGGTGGAACAAGAACAAAAAAGTTTGCTTTTAGTCTTTAATTGTACGTGTACCTCTAATCCTATAACGGTTATGTACTTCTTAGACACCTTTATTCACCTCCTGGAGCCAGAGGGCAGGCTCCTATTACTTCTTCTATTTTCATTGCAGCTCTTAAGATGCGGCTCTCATGCCACTTTGGAGCTATGATCTGAATGGACTTTGGCAAACCTGCCTTGTTTTGTCCCATCCAAACGGACATTCCAGGTAAGCCCGCCAAATTTACAGGAAGGGTAAATATATCACTCAAATACATCTGTATTGGGTCGTTGACAAGCTCCCCTTTCTTGAATGGAGGGGTGGGAGTGGAAGGCATTACAATAATATCGACCTTTGAGAAAGCTTCCTTAAACTTGTCGCAAACATATTTTCTCACCTTCAAACCCCGCAAATAATAGGCATCATAGTAACCAGAGCTAAGGACGAATGTGCCTATCATTATTCTTCTTTTGACCTCATCTCCAAAACCTTTGCCCCTCGTCTTTATATACTGCTCCAAAAGGCTGTAGGCTTCCTCACGGAGTCCGTAACGCACTCCATCGTACCTGGCCAAGTTGGAGCTGGCTTCAGCTGGAGCAATTATATAATAACAAGGAAGAGCGCACTCCTTGATATCACCAAGGTTCAAATCTACGGGCACAGCCCCATTCTCCACTAGTATATCCAAGCCCTGTTCAACGGCATGAGCCAATTCAGCATCTAAACCTTCTTCCATGAAGTCTCTAACTATCCCTACCCTCATGCCCTTGATGTCAGCACCTTTTGCTATAGACTCATAGTAAGATGGTCTACTGCCCGTCCAACATGTGGAATCCTTTGGATCATGCTTGGCTATAACATCAAGCGCTAGGGCCATATCCCCGACTGTTCGAGTAAAGGGTCCTATTTGGTCAAGGGATGATGAAAAAGCAACTAACCCGTACCTGCTCACAAGGCCATATGTTGGCTTCATGCCATGAACCCCACAAAAAGCTGCAGGCTGCCGTATGGAGCCTCCCGTATCGCTGCCAAAGGCCATAGGAGCGTACCCAGCAGCGACGGAAGCGGCACTGCCACCTGAGCTACCTCCTGGAACCCTCTCTAAATCCCACGGGTTAGAGGTTGGACCGAAAGCGGAATGTTCCGTAGAACTACCCATGGCAAATTCGTCCATATTACTTTTGCCTATGAGGATAGCTCCTGCTTCCTCCAGATAGGTCACTATGCTGGCATCGTAAGGCGAGACCCATTTTTCAAGCATCTTGCTTCCGCAACTGGTGGGATATCCTTTCACACATATGTTGTCCTTCAAAATGACTGGTACTCCCAGAAGGGGTTTGTCCCTCCAACGCCCTTCGAAAACTTCCTTATCTATTTCTTTTGCTCTCGTTTTCGCTTTTTCCTCCATTAAGGTTATGAGAGCATTGAGCTTATCTTCTTTAGATTTTATCTCTTCAAACACGGCTTCAACGACTTCTTGCGCCTTCAATTCCCCACTTCTTACAAGTTCAGATATCTCTTTAGCTGAAAGATGCGTAACTCTCATATCAATTATCCTCCCCAAGAATACTAGGAACCTCAAAGTAATTTTCCTCGTTGAAGGTCTCCAACTCTCTGAGGGTTTCCCTATCGTCCCACTCAGAAACGGCATCTTCCCTCATGGGGCAAACCGTATCTTCATCACCAGTAAAAGGGTCCACGTTATCCAAGGGAAGCTTCCCCAAAAGCTCGAAATAGCCCAAAATTTTATTGAAGTGACTCTGCAAGGAATCCACTTCTTCAGGCGTTACTTCAAGCTTGATAAGGCTAGCAATTCTCTCCACTTCTTCTTTATTTATCATGTTTTATAAACCTCCTCCTGGAGCATTTTCTTTAACCATGTTCCAAAACTCCTCTTCCGTTAAAATCTTGACTCCAAGGCTTTGGGCCTTCTGAAGCTTGCTTCCTGGGTTTTCTCCTACAACCACAAAAGTGGTTTTGGAACTCACGCTGGAAGACGCTTTGCCTCCTAGTGATTTTACGATCTCCTCCGCCTCATGTCTTTTCGCTCTCTTGAGTTCCCCAGTGAAAACAAACGTGTTTCCAGTCAAGGGGCCAGTGGTAACTTTTTCTTTACTCTTTTCTTCCATGAGAACCCCTGCCTGTTTCAACCTATCTATGAGCTTCAAATTGTTCTCGTCTCTAAAGAACGCATATATTGATGAAGCTATCTTACTTCCTACCCCAGGCACTTTTGAAAGG
Organism: Thermovirga lienii; assembly: GCF_036847465.1. Lineage (NCBI taxonomy): Bacteria > Thermotogati > Synergistota > Synergistia > Synergistales > Thermovirgaceae > Thermovirga > Thermovirga lienii. Next base: position 30,590 of record NZ_DAITZW010000009.1, read on the forward strand.
GTTTCTTCATCGGTCTTCATAAGAGCATCCATGCTGCCAAAATGGTTTGCCAACTCCTCTGCCACCTTCTCTCCAACGTACCTGATTCCCAAGGCAGAAATAAGCTTTCGCAAAGGTCTCTTTTTAGAGGCTTCTATGGCCTTCAATATAGCTTCAGCAGTTTTCTTGCCAACCTTTCTTTCGTTACGTTCGCCTGTCAAGGTCAAATTAGCTAATGTGTGAACATCCAAATGATACAGATCCGCAAAGTCTGAAACTATCTTTTCCTCCACTAGTTTTCTTATTATCTTATCTCCCAACCCTCTAATATCCATTCCGGCCCTGGAGACAAAATGCTTGAGCCCTTCCAATATTTGAGCTGGGCAGGATCTGTTGGGACACCTAATAACGACCTCGCCAGGCAGCCTGATAGTGTGGGAACCACAGACGGGGCATACTTGGGGCATTCTGAAAGGCAAGGTACCCTCAGGTCTTTTAGTTTTTTCTACCCTTACCACCTCAGGAATTACCTCTCCTGCCTTTCGTACCCAAACAAAGTCCCCGATCCTGACATCTTTTCTTTGAACTTCGTCAGCGTTATGTAAGCTTGCCCTCTGAACAACGCTACCACTTATGGTGACAGGCTCAAGGATCGCAACAGGCGTAAGAGCACCCGTTCTACCTACGGAGATCAATATATCCCTCACCTTGGTCAATTTCTCCTCCGCAGGGAATTTATAGGCCACGGCCCACCTCGGGGCCTTTGCAGTCCTGCCCGCTTTTTCCCAGAGAGATATATCATCGATCTTTATGACCGCCCCATCTATTACGTATGACAACTGATGTCTTCGATCCTGCAGTTTTAATATATAGTCCCAAACATCTTCTAGAGATGTGACCTTTCGTTCTTCGCCCTGAATCAAAAAACCTGCTTCTTTCAGCCACTGAAGGGTCTCCCATTGACTCTTTAAACCTAATGTGGAGGGGTTAACTATTTGATAGGCAAAAAAACCAAGTTTTCTCTTGGCGGTGACACTGGGGTCCAGCTGCCTCAAGCTACCAGCCGCTGCATTTCGAGGGTTGGCGAACAAGGGAAGTCCTTCTTCCTCCCTAGCTTCATTGAGCTCTTGGAAACTCTTTTTGCTCATAAAAACTTCTCCCCGCACTTCAAGGAAACCCTCTACCTTGATCTTGAGCCGTAAGGGGATTGATCTTATAGTCTTCAAGTTTTCACTTACGTCCTCTCCTACCAATCCGTCTCCCCTGGTCGCTCCACCCACAAAAACCCCGTCTTCATATCTCAAAGACACAGCCAGACCATCTATCTTGGGTTCACAGCAATACGAGGGGATATGAGTCCCCAAAATGTTTTCAGCCCTAACAAAGAACTGACTCAGCTGCTCCTTGGAGAAAGCGTTCTCCAGGCTTAGCATGGGAACTTCATGGCTTACCTTGGAAAATTCCTCACGGGGAATGCCCCCTACCCTTTGGGTAGGGGACTCGGGTGACACAAACTCAGGGAACGCATCTTCAAGCTCTTTTAGTTCAAGCAGGAGTCTGTCATATTCCTCATCAGTTATTTCAGGCTGATCTAAGACGTAATATAAGTAATCATGTTTTTCTATCTCTTTTCTTAATTCTTCTATTCTCTTCCGGGCCAGCTCCTTATCCATATAATCCTTCCTTCTTGCTACATGAGATTTCTTTCCCTCATTACTGTTTGGGACGCATTGTCGGGAAAAGTATTACATCTCTTATAGATTTAGAGTCGGTCAAGAACATGGTCAATCTGTCGATTCCCACTCCAAGTCCTCCCGTGGGAGGAAGGCCGTACTCTAGGGCCATTATGTAGTCCTCATCGAAGGCGTGGGCTTCCTCATCGCCTTCTTCTTTCTTCTTAGCCTGATCCAAAAATCTCTCTCGCTGATCCAGGGGATCGTTAAGTTCACTAAAGGCGTTAGCCACTTCGTTGCCATAAATGTAAAGCTCGAACCTGTTTGTAAAGTCCGGATTATCAGGATTTCTTTTAGCCAAAGGCGAAATTTCGGTAGGATGGCCAATTACGAAGGTAGGCTGAATCAGCTTATCCTCCACAAACGTCTCAAACAGCTCAGCCAATATGACAAAGCGGCTCTCCGTACCCTTTATTTCCAACCCCTTCTTCTTGGCGAACGCCCTGGCCTCTTCATCGGACTTTATTTCATCCAGGTCGTATCCGCAATATTCCTTAACAAGTTCCTTCATTGTAGCTCTTCTGAAAGGAGGTTCCAGAATCAGCTCAGTTCCCTGGTAATTTATCCTTCTTCCCCCCACGGCATCTGCAGCAGCGACGATCAACTCTTCAGTCAAATTCATTATGTCCTCGTAATCTGCATAGGCCCAATACACTTCCATTGCCGTAAACTCGGGGTTATGCATTGTGTCAATACCTTCATTTCTAAAGTTCTTGCCTATTTCGTACACTCTACCGAACATGCCGACTATCAGCCTCTTGAGGTAAAGTTCCGTTGCTATGCGAAGATAAAGATTTATCCCCAAAGCATTATGGTAAGTGATGAAGGGTCTTGCGTTGGCACCCCCAGCTATAGGCGACAAAATGGGGGTCTCCACTTCTATGGTCCCATGTTTTTCCAGGACACTGCGAATGGCATTTATTATCTTCGCCCTTTTGCGGAATGTTTCTCTCACCTCTGGGTTGGCTATCAGATCTACGTATCTGTGCCTGTAACGTATCTCGGTATCCTTCAAGCCGTGCCACTTCTCTGGAAGTGGCCTCAATGCCTTGGAAAGAAGCTTGAACTCTTTCACCAAAATAGAGAGTTCTCCTCGCCTCGTTCTGATGGGCACTCCCACCACTCCAAGGAAATCACCGGTGTCAACCCATTTTTTAAAAAAGGTATACTGCTCTTCTCCAACTACGTTCTGTTGGAAACAAAGCTGGATAGTATCATACTCATCCGCCAAATCCAGGAAGGCCGCCTTGCCGTGCCTTCTTATGGTCATTATGCGCCCAGCGGTGCTTATTCCCTCTTCAGCCACCTCATCAGGTTGCAAGTAATCGTACTTTTCCTTCACGTAACCCAAGGTGTGCCGCCTATCCCATTTTTCTACCTTGAATGGGTCGTATCCCTCTTCCTCTCTGAGCCTTCTTAGTTTATCTGTTCTTTGCTTTAAAATTTCATCTTCAGACATTAAAAGATCGTCTTTTTTCTCTAGCATAACTCCCGGCCCCTTTCGACATTATCTGAGAAATTCCTTAAGGCAGTCTCGAAACCTTCCCAATTTTTAGCACTGCCCACGTCCCTACGAAAAGATGATACACCATTAAACCCTCTAAACATACCTGACACAAGCCTCTTTATCAAGATTAACGCAACTTTTTCGCCAGCTTCCTCCTTAACGTCGTAGGCGAAATCTCTAAAGGTCTTGATGCGCACATCGATGGAGTTTGATAAATAACAGCTGTCTACCTCATACCCCAACCTATGTAATATATTAGGGAACATAAAGGGGTCTTTTATAGCTCCTCTGGCCAAAAGCACGGAAACACACCCGTTCTTGAGGTAACCCAACCCGTCATCCACGGAGAACACGTCCCCCGAACCACCTATATAACCTGGGAACATTCTCGCAGCTTCGTAAACTACGTTCCTGTCCGCCAGTCCCTCATACTTTTGCGCAGGAGTCCTGCCATGCAGCGAAACGTGAACTGCTCCTGCATTCAGCATTTTCTCAATGAAAGAAAAAGTATCGGCGTAGTTATCAGAGAGCTTGCGAATTTTCACCCAAACCGGCTTACCTAGGAGGCTAAGGGATTTTACCATTCTCTCTGCTTCCTCTGGTTTTTTCAAGAGAGCAGCTCCCGCTCCCTTTTTAAGCACTTTGGGCATGGGACACCCCATATTTATGGATATTGCCGCCCACCTGTCCTCCTTCAGGGCAACTTCTGCCCCTCTCAAAAGAACCTCCCCGGAACCGGCAAAAAGTTGAAGAACCACTGGAGGATCCTCGTTAAGGGTCTCCAGCATCCTGAAGGTCTTTTTACTGCCATGCACCAACCCTGCACAACTAACCATCTCAGTGTGAGTCAATCCAGCTCCCAAGCGTTTAAAAAACCTCCGTACGGCCGGTACGGTTATACCGGCAAGAGGCGCAAGCCACACGGGGTTGAGTTTGTCTCCTGCAAACCTGACATCCAACACCTTCTATACCTCTTTGGAACCGTTTTTGTTTCTCTCATAAATAAATCGAAGACCTTCCAACGTAAGCCAGGGATCAACATGCTGAATTTTCCCCGACAGAGAAGCTATCCGTTGAGCGTCTCCTCCCGTCGCTATAACCGTGACCTTTTGTTCCAGCTCCTCCTCTACCTTCTCGACCAGGTGATCGACCAGTCCTGCAAATCCATATAAAATACCTGCTTGAATGGATTCCATGGTATTCTGTCCGATAACCGTTTTCGGAACCTCAAAGGAAACTTTGGGCAACTTGGCAGTCCTTCCAAATAGTGCCTCCACACTGGTCGCAAGACCCGGAGCTATCACACCTCCGAGGTATTCCCTTTCCCGTGAGACCACATCCAGGGTTATGGCTGTGCCAAAATCTACTATAGCCATGGGAGCAGGATACTTCACCAATCCAGCCACGGCATTGACCAACCTGTCAGCACCGACTTCCGAAGGGTTCTTGTAAGCAATTTTGATACCCAAATCCAACTTACTGCTCACCATGAGAGAATCCACACCCAAATACTGCTTTATCCCAAAAGACCATGGATAATCCAGCGGTGGAACCACACTACTAATGACTGCACCTTCTATTTTATCGATAGGGATTTCGCCGACCTTGAGGAGGTTCAAAAGATAGACGCCTATCTCATCCGGCGTCCTATTGTGAGATCTCAACCTCCAGTGACACACAAGATCTTCTCCTTTGAAAACCCCCACCACTGTATGGGTATTCCCTATATCTACAACTAGAAGCATCACAACCATCCCCTCAGCAACTTATGGCAAAATACTATCTATCAAGGCCACAAAAACAGCAACACACACAGAAAGGGAAACAGACAAAAGGCCCGCTCCCCACGATCTTTTATATACAAAATACATTATCATCAAAGCTACGATCGGGAAAGGGAAAAACTTAGCACCGACCGTAACCGGTAGAATAGAAGCTATCATATCTGCAAAATTGTGCCACAAAGACAAAAGAAACTCCACAGGCAAGACAAAATATTCCCACGTTCCTGCCCCGCCAAAAACAACAGGGAAAACGGCCAAAAAAGATCCAAGGGGCAGGATAAAGCTAAAAAATGGGATAGCAAGCATGTTTATTATAATACCTGCTATGGGCACTCCACCAAAACTTCTAGAGATAAGGACTCCCGTGGTGAACCAAACAGCTGGCAAAACAATCAACTTTCTCCAAGCAATACTACCCGCTCCCACAACACTCAAAGTGAGGGCCGCCATGACGGAAAGCCGAAAACCCAAATCCCAAAACCAAAGAGGTCTTATCAAAAGAAGCAACACAGAAGCAATACAAACAGTGTTCAGCGCTTTTGAGGGCCTTCCCACAACTTTGGCCAAAAGGAATACCTGAATCATCACCGCTGCCCTCACTGCGCTCACTTGCGCCCCCGAAGCCAAGACATATAACCAAAGAACGATGGATTGAAGCCAAACAGCTCTTTTTGCAAAAAAGGCGACCAAAAGGACAAGAAGTCCTACGTGAAAACCTGAAATAGCCAATATATGCGATGTTCCCCACCTGGCGTGAGCATCTTGAAGCACCGGGTCCCTCACTCCAAGCCACGCTGCCAAAAGATAGCCTCTTGTATTAGGCGGCAAAGACAAAAGAAGCTTCTCCCTCAATAACCTCCGCCACCTAGACAATGAAAAGCCACTACTACCCACCACAGTAACCCTAGGGGAGGTCAAAACTTTATCTACCCCCTTGGTCTTCCAGTACAGGCTTTCATTGAAACCTTTCGAGAAGTCCAGCTTGAAAGATTCAGATTTACCTGAAATCTCCACAATGTCTCCCTCTCTAAATGGTCTTAAAGGCGATATCTTTATCAAGTATCTTTTGCCATCCTCCGCGTCGACGACCAAGGAGCGCCATCTTCCCCAAGGCCTCTCGAATACTACAGTGCCTTTCGTTTTTACTACTTGCGCGGGCAAAATTTTCCTTTGGTCCAAATCCAATCTGAAGACCGAATAAAGCACAACAGACAAAAAAACCAGACTCAGAATCACAAAAAAGGGAACAAAACCTGGAGGAGGTTCTGGAGTGCCTGAAAGGACAAGAAAGACAAAGAACAAAAAACCAACTACACAACATGCCCAAATGGGCAACCCTTTACCGTATAGATAAAGGGTTGCCCAAAACCCCGCCGCCAACGGGAACCCAGGAGCAAAGGACAGTATGCTTAATAGGTTATCGTCACATGTTCCTTTATTTTTTCCAGCTTCTTGGGTCCAATCCCCTTTACGGAAAGAAGATCTTCCACACATTTGAAAGGACCGTTACTATCTCTGTACTGAATTATTGCCTCAGCTGTTTTAGGACCTATGCCAGGCAAAGACTCCAACTCCTCAGCGGTTGCACGGTTGATATCCACTTTCCCATCTTTATGTTCTACTGCCTGGCCTTTCCCTTCAATCACAATACCTGATGCCTCACCATTGGAGACAAATGGCCTGCTGGGGACATCGTCCCCTTTTCTCGGCACATGCAAGTGTGCTCCGTCGAACAGAGGGGCAGCCATGTTGAAGGCTTCGCTGTCAGCCTCCTCCGTAAGCCCGCCAGCTTTCTCCACCAGCTCATATACCCGTGCGTCCTTGTGAATCTTGTAGACCCCAGGATACCTCACAGCCCCTGTGACATATACGACCCACGGCTGAGCTTCTTTTACCTTTGTATTGGCGTAATAATCCTCCGAAACGCCAAGATCCTTTACATTTGAAGTGTCATCCAGTTTTATATTGAGCGCAGGGCCTGCTATGTTTTTAGGTTCCTCTTTAGCCCACGACCCGGCAAACAAAGCGATTATACCTGCAGCCAAAAAAAGGCAAATGAGCCCTCCTAGCAAAAGAAGTAAGGGTTTCCATTTGTTCATGTTCCCGCCAAGGCCCATGTTACTCACCCTTAACCAATGATCTTTTCCAATTTGCCTCGGAGGCACCAGTGCTCTGCTTCAGTTATGCTCACCTCTACGAACTTACCCAGAAGTCCAGGGTCTCCTTCCACCAAAACCACCTTGTCTGTAGGTGTCCTTCCCTGCAACAACCCTTCACCTTTGGGCGGCAAACTGTCCAAAAGCACTTTATATTTCTTGCCCTTCAAACTTGCATTTATCTCATAAGATATCTTGTTTTGTAGCTCGTTAACAATGTTGAGACGCCTATATTTTTCTTCCTCTGAAAGCTGGTCTTTCATCTTGGCCCCAGCGGTTCCCTCCCTAGGCGAATATGCTGCTGTGTGCACAAGGTCGAACCGAAAACGCTTGAGGGCATCCACTGAAGCATTGAAATCCTCTTCGGTTTCTCCCGGAAAACCTACTATCAGGTCGCTGGTTATGGCAACCTCTTCCAGCTTGTTTCTTATTGTCTCAACTATTTTCGCATATTGCTCAACCGTATAGCCCCTGTTCATCAAAGATAGAATTCTGTCGCTTCCTGACTGGATGGGCAAATTTATGGCTGGACAGATCTTCGAATTCGATGCCATAACATCCACTATGTCTTCCGTAAAATCCTTTGGGTGGGAGGTCAAGAACCTCACCAGATCCACCCTTTCATCCGAGGCTACGTCTCTAAGCAAATTGGAAAACCTATATCCGTTATCAAAATCGGCACCGTAAGAGTTGACGTTTTGTCCCAGCAGAATTATCTCTCTTACTCCGTCAGCCACCAGAAAATCTATTTCTTTGAAAATTTCCTCAGGAGCCCTGGAACGGAACCTGCCTCTAGTAAAAGGCACTATGCAGTAAGTGCAGAAATTGTCACAGCCGTGAGCTATAGTTATATAAGCCCTCCAAGGGTTATCCCGCCTCAAAGGAGGGCAATCGAGATCCGAAAGCTCCCTTGGGTCATCCAACAACAAAACCCTCTCTTCGTTCTTTGCAACCTTGGAAAGAGCCTCAGGGACCTTTCCAAGGTTTCTCGGACCCGCAATCAGGCAAACGCTCTTGAACCTATCCATGAACTTGCTTCCCAGCCTCTGAGCCATACAACCAATAACGGCCACCTTAGGTGCCCCTTTCCTTCTCCACTGGGAATCCAACCTTCCTATTTCACTCCAAACCTTCTGTTCTGCCTTCTCTCTAATGCTGCACGTGACAAATATCACCAGATCAGGCTTTTCCTCCAAGGACACCTCGCTGAATCCTTCCTTTGCCATAGCGGTCCTGAGCCGTTCTGCATCATATACATTCATCTGGCAGCCATATACTTTTATCGCGTAACTATTCACCTACAATACCTCCACGTGGCAAAGTTATTTATCAAAACCAATGGAAATGATACCATTTAAATAGCTCTCTTGAACAATAATCAAGACATACGAAAATCTTCAAAAACAGGAGGTCTTCCTTACTTGAGGATAAACCCTTTGAAGCTTTTGGTTTTCACGTTGATTCTACTATCAAGTTTGATCATTTCAAACCCCTCTGGGGAAGCAATAAACAAAACAACTCTACCCTCCCTGGAGGGCTGGAAGATGGATAGTTTGTTCTCCGTACCATTAAAGTCAGCAAAAGGAATAGAAGGATGGTGGAGCGAAGCAACTTACCGCAACCCACCCAATCCAATCATAAAAGTGGTCATCATCGAAGGCCCTAACGTTCCCTGGTCGAACCTGAAATATATCGAAGCTTCTCCAGATAACGAAGGTCTTTTCGATAGCGAAGCCACATATGAGTTAATACAAATAAACGGCAAAAAAGGCGTGCTGGAAAGCCATCCCCTTTTGGGGAACACCCTAGCGCTTTCCCTCACGCCTCAGACAACTATAACCATGGAAACCAAGGGACCCAAAAGTTACCTATTGCAATTCTCTCAGTTGCTCCTACAAACAATACCGGAAGAAACCGACTGATTTAGATTCAACATTCAGGATCTGGCAGCCAAAGAGATCGCCAAAGCCTGCAGCACCTCTATGCTGTTTACGCATGGAACACCCAATTCAATGGCGGCTCTCCTTATTTGGAATCCATCCCCCAAGGATCTGGAATTACCCGAAGGTACATTGAATATAACGTCCCACTTGTGCTTTTTTATGTCTTTTATCAGTTCATCGCCTTTAGGTTCCCTCTTGCAGTGGATCCCCCATTTTTCAAGCACTCTTCCGGTGCCTTCGGTAGCGAAAATCTCCCATCCTAGAGCCTTAAAAGTTCCCGCGATTGGCGCAACTTGGGATTTATATTCATCTCTCACGGTGAACAATATCTTACCTTTTTGGGGAATTTTCCATCCGGCTCCTTCAAAGCCCTCTTTGAGGGCCTCCGCAATGGTATCAGCAACCCCAAGAGACTCTCCTGTGGATTGCATTGCAGGCCCCAGACGATTATCAACACCAGGCAGTTTTTCAGTCGAAAAAACGGGCACCTTGACACCAAAGGGACCTGTTGGAGCACCCTCTTCTTTCTTCAATCCAAAATCTTTTAATTTCTTACCCATGGCTATGGCGACAGCTATCTCAACCAGCGGAACACCTGAAAGTTTGGCCGCTATTGGGACAGTCCTGCTAGCTCTGGGATTAGCCTCTATTACATACGTTTCCCCACCGGATATAACAAATTGAATATTTATAAGGCCTTTCACGCCCAAAGCCTTCGCTAACCTTGTTGTTATATCTTTAATCTTCTCTCTTTGGCGATAGGATAGTGATATGTCGGGGAATATCGATATGGAATCCCCTGAATGAACCCCAGCAGGATCCAGGTGTTCGAAAATACCGGGGATGAATACCTCGTCGCCATCACAAAGAGCATCTACCTCAAACTCCTTGCCCGGCAAAAATTGATCCACAAGGACCTTCGCTCCTTCATTAGGCCCTACAATCCTTTCCAGCACCTCCGAAAGCTCTTCCTCGTTATAGACAACCTGCATGGCAAGACCGCCTATAACGAAACTAGGCCTAACCATAACGGGGAAACCGTTTTCCTTGACCCACGACAGAGCCTCCTCCACGGAGCTTACGGCTATACCTTTAGGTTGAGATATATTCAAATTCGTCAAAAGCTCTGAAAAACTGCCTCTGTCCTCTGCGGTCTCCACCGCTGAAGCGGGCATTCCCAAAAGCTTTATGCCATTTTTTTCAAGTCCCAATCCGAGCTTCAACGCAGTCTGCCCACCAAAGCACGCGAAAACCCCTAAGGCTCCTTCTCTTTCTAAGATGGGCATAACATCCTCTACCGTAAGGGGCTCAAAGTACAAAGCATCCGACATATCGTGATCCGTGCTGACCGTTTCAGGGTTGTTGTTTATCATTACCGCCCTGTAGCCTAGCTTTCGTATGGCCTCTATGGCCTTCACGCAGCAATAATCGAATTCAACCCCTTGGCCTATTCTTATTGGGCCAGAACCCAACACGGCTATTGTCTTGCCCTTACAATGCTCTTTCAGATCATCACTTGACCCGGAACAGGTGCTATACCAATACCCAGAAGCAGAAGGCACCTCGCCTGCCGTGCTGTCCACCTCCCGGTATGCCTTAGCGACAGGGCTCCAACCCTCATGTCTTTCAAGATCCTCAATGCTCAGACCGCAGTATCTACTGATGTCCTCCTGGGAAAAACCTAGCCTTCGCGTCTTGCTCAAAGTCTCCGGATCGGGCCCTTCGGATGAAAGTTTCTTACATATATCCACAATTACTTTGGCCTGATCTATGAAGAACTTATGAATTCCGGACTTTTCAGATATGGTTTCTCCTGCATAGCCTCGTTTCAAAAGCTCAAAGGTAGCCCACATCCTCCTATGAGTTGGATTAACAAGCTCCCTAAGCAACTCGTCATCGCTCATGGAAGAAACCTCAGGATTATCAAGCCCATAAGGCAAATCCAGGGACCTAATGGCCTTGAGCAGAGCTTCAATGTAACTTCCTCCAATCGCCATAACCTCACCAGTGGATTTCATTCTTGTTCCCACAGTGGGCTCTGCCTCAGGAAATTTCTCAAAAGGCCATCTAGGGAATTTGACTACCACATAATCCAATGCCGGCTCCGCAAGGGCGCTTCCAACACCTGTCACGGGGTTTGGTATATCGGTCAAATTTATACCCATGGCTATTTTTGCAGCCACCCTGGCTATAGGGTACCCTGTGGCCTTGCTGGCTAGGGCGCTGGACCTGCTGGCCCTCGGATTTACCTCTATCACCACGTACTCATCCAGCGAAGGGGACACAGCAAACTGGACGTTGCAGGCGCCTTTTATGCCGATAGCATCCACGATCCTGAAGGCTGACGAACGAAGGCGCTGCCAAAAGGCATCTGGCAAGGTTAGAACGGGAGCCACAACGATACTATCGCCGGTATGGATCCCCATGGGGTCTACGTTCTCCATGCCGCAGACACAGAGCTTATTGCCCGCATTATCCCGCACAACTTCAAGCTCTATCTCTCGCCAATTTTTAAGGTATCTTTCTACCAACACCCTATGAACAGGAGAGGCCCGCAAACCCTCCTCGGTGATTTTTGCAAGTTGTTGGGCATCAAATGCCACTCCTCCTCCGGTACCACCGAGAGTAAAATCAGGGCGAACTATGAAGGGAAAATGCTCTTCCTTGGCAAAATCCAAAGCTTCCTCTGGATTTGAGACATAGGCGCTATCTACGACAGGCTCTCCGATGGATCTCATCAAATCCCTGAAGGCATTCCTGCCCTCAGCTTTTCTGACTGAATCCGCTGAGGTTCCTAATATAGAAACTCCGTATTTGTCCCAAACGCCCTTTTCGTCCAGCTCCACAAGAAGGTTCAAAGCCACCTGCCCACCCAAGGTTGCTATAACCCCGTCGGGCCTGTGAGCTTTTAATATTTCCTCCACAACCTCTGCAGTGATAGGCCTTATATAAACCACATCTGCCACGCTTACATCGGTCTGAATCGTGGCAGGATTGCTGTTTAGGAGTATGACTCGGTGTCCTTCCTCTTTTACCGCTCGACAAGCTTGACTGCCTGAATAATCAAATTCCGCAGCCTGGCCTATCCTTATGGGTCCTGAACCTATTATCAAAATGTTTAGTTTCTCCATATTGTTTTTCAACATCCCTAAACCCCTTTCACAGACCTCAAAAAGTCATCAAAGAAAAACTCAAAATCCAAAGGCCCAGGGCTTCCCTCTGGGTGAAACTGAACACCCCATATGGGAAGTTTTTCATGTTTGATCCCCTCGACGCTGCCATCGCCCAAGTTGATATGGGTCACTATCATGCCAGTGCCCGCCAAAGAGGATTCCACCACGGCATAGCCGTGATTTTGACTAGTGACGAACCCCTTACCCGATAGGACATCCTTGACAGCATGGTTGGCTCCCCTATGCCCGTACTTTAGTTTCTCTGTAACTCCTCCGGCAGCTAGCGCCAATATCTGCATGCCAAGGCAAATTCCTGCAATAGGTTTATGTCCCAACAATGCTGATACGGTCTTTATCTCATCTACCAAAAGCGCTGGATCTCCAGGACCGTTGCTCAACAATATGCCGTCGGGCTCTTCTTTCAGTATCTCTTCTGCTTTGGTGTCATGAGGGTAAATCACCACATTGCAGCCCCTTTTCACCAGTTCCCTCACTATGTTTCTTTTGACTCCATAATCTATTAAGGCAATTTTGGGGCCATCTTCTTCTCCCACTCTCATTACGTTTTTCGTAGAAACCTTCTTGACGGGGTGTATCTCTTCGGGGTATACAAAGCTTTTTCTTTTCTCAGAACATATAATTCCTCTTATGCTCCCGTGTTCCCTCAAATGAACGACCAACCTTCTGGTATCTACTAGGTCCATCCATCCTACGCCGTTATTTATGAGCCATTCGGGAAAAGCTGGTCCTTCAAAGGTTTCTTTTTCCATGTTGGCCACCACGACACCGCTCGCCCAGGGCCTGTCGCTCTCGAGACGATCAAGATCCACTCCATAGTTACCTATCATGGGAAAAGCGAAAACAACTATTTGCCCCGCAAAGGACGGATCCGATACAGCTTGAGGATAGCCAACAGGAGCCGTATCGAAGACCACTTCCCCATAGGTCTCTATTCCCGGTCCCACTCCCTCCCAGCACGTTCCATCCTCAAGAACAAGATACATAGGTCGAACTTCGTACACGGAAACACCCCCGAATTGTAAAATTAGGTTTACTTAAACTATACACCAAAACCAAAGTTTATTGGTCTAGATGATTATATTTTTTTTGGTTGAGATGTCAAGCGTTCTTGGCGCAAGAATCGCACAGATGGGCCTGTATTTTGCTCGACCTGTTCAGGAAAACTGAAAGGAATAGCAGAAAAGGGCACGGCTAGTTTATGTTGGTACCCCCAAACGGCTAAAGACAAACTTGTGCTGGGGCTTTCTGTTTTTGTTTCGGTTTGTTTAATGGAA
>NZ_DAITZW010000010.1:0-2800 GCF_036847465.1 Thermovirga lienii
AAACCAGAGACCTTGCCTTGGCTCTTAATTTTACACAATTATATGGACGTAACTCTGAAGCCCAAAGGTTTACTTGCTTCCATCTGCATGTTATACGCATTTGTAAAATTATGCTGTTTCCAATATTTTACTGTTTTTTGCCTTTTTGTGCTCTTAATCGTTGTTTTCCTTGAAGTGTTTAAGGGGGGGGTTATGGAAAATACCACCGAAACTGTATGTAATGCCAAAAATGAAAACCTGACTCTCAGAATAGGAATATTTCTTGAGATGGTCAAAGAAGCGGCGGAGATATTTTGTTCTAGGGGTAAAATAAAAAAGTGAAACTCCCAAAGGGAGACTATTGAAACTGAAAATATCACGAGAGGAACGATGAAACGTGCTCTTGGCTTTGTGCGATTGTAATAATTTTTTCGTTTCCTGCGAGAGAGTCAGGGATCCGTCTCTTGAAGGGCGGCCTGTCATTGTGCTTTCCCATAACGACGGCTGCGTAGTGGCAAGGTCCAACGAGGCCAAGGCGCTGGGTATAGGTATGGCCGTTCCCTTTTTTACTGTGAAGGCCCTTTGCCGGAGAAAAGGCGTTGTGGTTTTAAAAGGCGACCACGAGTACTACCGCATAATGTCGCGGAAAGTCATGAAGTGCCTTCACCTTTTGGTCCCTGAAGTTGAAGTTTCTTCAATAGACGAAGCCTACCTTCACCTAACGGGCATTCATAAAGAGGACCCGGTAGGCTTTTCCCGACAAGTGCGAACTTTCATCAAGGAAGAAACGGGCATTCCTGTCTCCATCGGCATAGGCGGCACAAAGACCTTAGCCAAGGCAGCAGGGTACATAGCCAAAAAGGAGGAGCTTCATGAAGGAGTGTTTTGGATATCTTCCGAGGAAGTGGCCAAGGACGCGCTCAAGAGGATACCCATAGAGGAGGTTTGGGGTATAGGACGAAAGACTGCCCAAAAACTTCGTTCGATGGGATTGGCCACGGGTTATGACCTTCTTGCAACCGACGAAAAATGGATTTTAGAAAATTTTCCTGCCTTGGTATGGTCCACATGGAAGGAATTGAGGGGAGTAGTGTGCTATCCCTTTACGGCAGAGCGCAAGCCCAGGAAATCCATCCAGATTGCCCCAAGTTTCAGGAACCCCGTGAGAGAACTGGAAGAAATATGGGTAACTTTGTTGGAACATGTAGAGGAAGCAGCTCTCATCCTCAGAAAGGAAAAGCTTTTGTGCAAAAGCCTGCAGGTATCCCTTCATACCAACCCTTATAGAACGGACCTTCCTCAGTACAACAACAGCGCTAACATAAAACTTAAGGTCCCATGCGACTGCACTCACGACCTGGCCAAAGCGGCAAAGGAAGCGCTGGAGAAGATATACAAGGGAGGCTACTTATACAGGAAAGTAGGGTTAACGTTGAAAGACCTCGTTCCCAGGGACATGGTCCAGGTTACCCTTTTTGAGGAGGAAGAGCGCAAGAAAAAAAGGCTTCTCATGGACGCCGTGGACCAAGTCGTTAATCTCTTGGGGAAAGATGCCCTTTGCCTTGCTGCCACCAAAACTTCAAGAGAAAACCACCCCATGGAGGACCTTAAAAAATTTTTCCCCGGCAAGACTCCTTGGGATGAAGGGTATGCCTTGGGAGTTATAAGGCCCTGTAAGGATGTTCCTCAAGAGGACCTCTCGGACCTTGAAAAACTGTTCAGGAGGTTTAAACATAAGGCAGAGTACAAGGCAGTGAAGGAAATTGCAGCTATGCTGGCTCCAAAGCTCATAGAGATAAATCCCCATATTTTGGTTTTCGTGCCGCCTTTTGGCGGCAGACACCCCAAGGAGCCGTTGGAGCTTTTGGCGGAGGAATTGGCCATGAGGAGTGGAGTGCCTTTAGTTAAAAAGGCATTCGTTAAAAAAAGACCAGTGCCAGAGGTAAAGAAGATCCCTAATTTAGAGGATAGGTTCAGCGCTGTATCCCACGCCTATAGTCTCTCGGAAAGCGCAAGGGTCCAGGGTAAGCGAATTGCGCTTTTAGATGACGTTGTTCGGTCTGGGGCATCCATTTTCGAGGCCTCCAGAGTGCTGAAGGAGGAAGGACAAGCCGGCTGGATAGCCGTGTTTGTGCTGGCGGTTATGCAGTGAGGTAAATCCGTGATATGCTAAAAACAATCAGTCTTCGGGATTGGAGGGGAAAATGGTGAAAAGCCAAAACAGCGAGCGTCTGGTTTTGAAGGCTGAAGACCTTGAGTTCTTCAAGAAAAACGGAAACGAAGCATATGTTGTGGTAGTGAGAAGTGGTGGCTGATGCAGCAGAGTAGAAGCCCTCGTGCAGGGCGGCTCTCCAGGGAAAAAGGACCATTACAGGCTCATAAGCCAGGATGGTGTGTCCTTGTGGGTGCCCAAGGATATGACTTTCCATGGCGACGAGGTGCGTTTCAAGCGGGGCAGCCTTCGCCGGAGCAATATGGTGTTCGTCTCCACCGCTATTATTCCGTGAGGTGATAGCCTTTTGCGTCTTTGGAAGTTTTTTGTCTTACTTTTGGCATTCGCCCTTGGAGTTGGGTTTTTAGGAGCCGAGGCCAAAAGCAGTGTGCCATTGACATTGGAAGAGACAAAGAAGCGTTATGATGGCCTGGCCCCTAAGTTTTGGGGGCAGGACGTTCCTGGCGTGGTCACCCGCTTCGAACCTTCAGGCCTTCAAGTGGCTTTGACGCTGGATGCCTGCGGCGGAAAGGGCGGTTCTGGCTACGACAGGGAGCTCGTAGATTTTCTTGTGGAGAACAACATAAAGGCCACTCTTTTTTTGAATGC
>NZ_DAITZW010000010.1:2900-14200 GCF_036847465.1 Thermovirga lienii
TTCTCAATGATAGTGGGAGTTCCCTACAACGAGATAGTCAAGCTAGCCGAAGAAGATACAGATTACCACCTCATCATAGTGGGGCACAGGGGTATGAAGAACCTGGAGAGGTTCTTTATAGGAAGTGTGGCGGCCAAGATAGTTGCCCATGCCCCATGCAGTGTTTTGGTCTATAGGCCCAGAATTTGATTTTGACACTGCACCAAATTATGGTCAGGTCGTTAATTTCGGTGTTTTAACATTCGGAATGCCCTCTCGTAATAGTGAAGAGGGCTTTTTTTATGAGTCCGCCTTTTTTTTCTTGACATATATGTAACTATGTGAGTACTATTTCACATAGAAGGAGTTGAGATCTGTGAGTTCCCTTTTGGAGAAGAAAGCTGAAATTTTCAAGGCGTTGTCCCACCCAGTAAGGCTTGCGATCGTTGAGAAGCTTGCAGCCCAGCCTCGGTGCGTCCAGGAGATAGCAGGCTGGTTTGGCTGCACAAGGACCAACGTGAGCAAGCACCTTGGTGTTTTAAGGCAAAGCGGTATCGTGAAAGATCATAAAGAGGGGCTTAAAGTTTACTACTCCTTGGATTTGGAGTGTCTTGGCCCTTTCATGGCGTGCCTTGATAAGGAGATCAAAAAGAAGATATCCCAACAATATGCTGCTTACTGTGGAGCGCAAGAAGAGGCCAAGAGTCAGGTCCTGAAGATCCAAGTCCTAGGTGCCAACTGTAGAGACTGTCTTGCCATGGAAGAAAGGGCCAGAAAGGCGGCTTCTTCCTTGGGAGTGGATTTTGAAATCATCAAAATGTCGGAGCTTGAGGAGATATTGGCCTTCGGTACGGCTATAACACCTAGTTTGGCAGTAGAAGGACAGCTTCTTTATGAAGGGAAGGTTCCATCGGAGGATGAAATTGCAAAAACATTGAAGGATTTTCTCCAAGAGCATCAAAAAAACATCGTCAGGAGGTAGAGCTGGAGTGAGCAAAAAAACAAAGGTTCTTTTTTTATGCACTGGAAACTCTTGTAGAAGTCAAATGGCTGAAGGATGGGCAAAAGCGTTAAAGGGAGATGTTATAGAGGCTTACTCTGCTGGTACGGCTCCCAGCACGGTGAACCCCCTTGCCATAAAAGTCATGAAAGAGGCAGGAGTGGACATCTCCAACCAGCGAAGTAAAAACGTCACGGAGCTTTTGGACGTGAAGTTTGACGTGGTCATAACTCTCTGCGGCGATGCCAAAGACACCTGTCCGGTGTTTCCAGGAGATACCAGGGTGGTTCACAGGGGCTTTGATGATCCTGCTAGGGCAGAGGGCAGCGAAGAGGAAGTTTTGGCTTTCTTCAGGAGGGTAAGGGACGAAATAAGGGATTTCGTGAAGACCCTGCCCGAAAGCGTTATGCAAGAGGATTGAGATGCAACTTAAAAGAGGAGGTGGGGCAGGTGAGCACTATCAGGATGATATCCAGATTTTGGCTTCAGCAGGTAAAAGAACACGGCGGACATTTTTGCATAGTAGTAAGAACCAACATAGCGGGCTGATGAATGGTCTATAGAGGCCCGGCGGGCCTTTTGGGAAAACCGGAAAATACCGAATCTTTTACCCCCTACGAAGTGCAGGGCGAGGAAGTAACCTGCTGGATAAGCAAGGAGGCTATGGACTTCTTCGAGGAGACAGGAAAGATGCCCGATGGTTCCTACCTGTTCTTCGTGGAGGGCGTCGGAAGGTTGAGACTGTGGTTCGAGTAAAGATCCTTTCGATAATTTCTACAACCAAGAACTTGTGATGGAGGTATGATTCATGGCAGGTGCGAAAAAGCTTTCGTTGTTCGAGAGATACCTTACTCTATGGGTTGCTTTGTGTATCGTGGCGGGAATAATCCTTGGCAGGGTTGCTCCAGGGGTTGCTAGGGCGCTGGATTCCATGTCGGTCTATGAGGTCTCCATTCCCATAGCCATCTGTTTGTTCTTCATGATGTATCCCATAATGGTAAAGATAGATTTCGCTGAGGTGCTTAGGGCTGGTAAAACTCCCAAACCAGTGCTTTTGACCCTCTTCATCAACTGGGCAGTGAAGCCTTTTTCCATGTATCTCATAGCTTATTTGTTCCTAGGGGTGCTGTTCAAAGGTTTCCTTCCTGGAACTGAGATAATAAAGACAGGACAGGAAGTGGAACTTTGGAGAAGCTATGTGTCTGGAGCGATATTGCTCGGAATAGCTCCATGCACGGCAATGGTGTTGGTTTGGGGATATCTGGCGGAAGGTAATAACGGCCTTACCCTTGTAATGGTGGCTATAAATTCTTTGACGATGCTCTTTTTGTATGGCCCCCTTGGAGGGTTCCTTTTGGGTGTAAATGCCATGCCCATTCCTTGGCAAACCATCTTGCTCTCCGTGGCTATTTACGTGGCCTTGCCTTTGGTAGCAGGGTACTTTTCCAGGAAGTGGATCATAAAACACAAAGGATACGGCTGGTTCGAGTCCAACTTCCTCCACTACCTGACGCCCGTGAGCATAACAGCCCTACTGGTGACGTTGGTTCTTCTCTTTTCCTTCAAGGGAGATATCATAGTGCAAAATCCCTTGACCGTTCTTTGGATAGCCATACCTCTTTTCGTTCAGACTACGTTGATCTTTGCCCTGGGGTACTTCCTGGCTAAGCTCTTGAAGCTCCGTTACGAGGATGCAGCGCCAGCTGCGATGATAGGAGCATCCAATCATTTCGAGGTTGCCATTGCCACAGCGACCATGTTATTCGGTCTTTCTTCTGGAGCAGCCCTGGCAACGGTCGTAGGAGTTTTGATAGAGGTTCCAGTGATGCTCATGCTGGTGCGCTTCTGCCTCAAGACCAGAAACTGGTTCAAGGAGGTGTAGATAATGTTCAGAAAAGTTCTTTTTCCAGTGGTTTTGACTCATAAAATGGAAAATTACCTTTCCTGCATTTCGGATATGGTAAAAGCAGGAGTAGAGCAGGTTGACCTGATGCACGTAGTGGACCTCCACGATACATACGGCGATCCTAAGATTGTGGAGTTCGCCAAAGAGACACTAACTAAGTGGAAAAAGCGCCTTGTGGAAGCCGGTGTCGCAAAGGTGGAAACCTATTTGGAGGAGGGAAATCCCACAGAGGAAATCCTTCGCAGGTTGGAGGAAGAAGATTACTCTCTTGTTATGTTGGGTTCAAGGGGCTCCAATTTGTTTAAGAGGCTGTTTTTGGGCAGTGTAGCCGAAAACGTGCTCCATCACGCCAGGCAGCCGGTCTTGCTTTTGAGGAATTATCCTTGTGAAGGAAAGGAGGAAGCCTCCTACTCCCTTACATGTAACAGCGTATTTGATAGAATCCTTTACGTTACGGACCTTTCCGAGGGAGCAAAAAAGGCGCTTTCGTACCTGGAGAAGATGGGAGACATTCCTGGTGCTACATTGGACATTCTGCACGTCCACGACACGAGAGCCATGGAGTACATGAGCACAGAAAAGATCCAGGAAATAAGCACAGAAGAAGAAAGACAGATAGAACAAATCCGTAAAAACCTAGCAGAAAATGGCTTTAAGGTGGAAGCTCACATAGTAGAGGATCACCCTGTAGCGGGCATACTTAAATACGCCGAGGAAAAGAAACCCTCCCTTTTGGTCATAGGAGCCAAGGGCAAAAGCAGGCTGCTGGAAATGATGCTTGGTAGCGTTACCGAGACCATCATACATAAAGCACCTTGTTCAGTTTTGGTAATTCGCTGAGCTGAAAGAGTCCTTACGAAAAATCTGCCAACACGGGACCGCTTTAAACAGCGGTCCCGTGTTTTATGTAACGCTAAAACGTGGTAAAATCTTCACAGAAACAGCTAATCTTTCTGCGAAGGAAGGGACCGGCGATGCTGAAGAAGGTGCTATTGGCCACGGACCTAAAGGAGAGAAGCTTCTGCGAGATAAAGGCACTGGGCAAGTTTCCTCCCAAAAAGGTGGGAGAGGTTCTTTTGCTCCACGTTTTGGACGAACGAAAGGGCATATCCTCTCTGGACAGAGAAAATGAGGAAAAGCTAAAAAGCCAGGTGAAAGAGCTGCAGGATAGAGGTTTTAACGTGGGTGTTTGTGTGGAAAAAGGAATTCCTTTCTACACGATAGTGGAAAAGGTGAATGAATTTAAGGCTTCTCTTCTGATCATGTCAAGAGGGGAAAGGGAGTTTCAGACAAAGTTTTTAGGTGAGACGGCTTACAGGGTGCTGGAGGAATGCCCTGTGCCCATGTTCCTGTGCAAATCCAAAGAAGATGGAAGCTCCGAGGAACCTCTGGAGCACGTGATGATAGGCATAGATTTCTCCGATCATTCATATAATGCCTTTAGGCTGTTGGAAGGTTTGGTTCAAGAGGTGGAAGGAGCGTTGAAACGGGTCACCATCTTACATGTTCACGAAAGAAGCAATATAGAGCTTCTGGAGAAGGTGGTGGCAAAAGGAAGGATACAAGAGATCATAGAGTTGGAGCTCAGCCGCCTTGAGGAGATGGCAGAGGCCTTAAGGAATAAAGGGGTTAAAGATGTAGAAGTTTCAATGAGGACGGGAAGGGTGGTAGACGAGTTCATCTCCGAGGCTGAGGAGAAGAAACCAACGCTGATCATAGTTGGAGCCCAGGGGGTGGGAAGGTCGGAAATGTTCAGGGTGGGTAGTTGTGCCTTCAGGGTCAGTCACAAGGCACCGGCCAATGTCCTGGTCGTTCCCTTGGGGAGATCCTGGGAGATGCCTTTTTAGCTGAATACCTTTCATCAATCAAGAAGGGGGACATTATTGTGCCGTGGTTAGCAGGTTATCCGAGAGAAAAGGTCAATTGGGGGCCGACGGTGGACAGGGAAAAGTGCATTGGATGCGGTATGTGCATAAACTGTAGCAAAACAGCACGAAAGACAACAAAGCGCCGTAATCAAAGCTGGTCGGTGTGTTCTTATTAGTTTTCTAGAGATTTCAGTATGGCCTCTATTGTTTGACCTTCAAGTTTGTCAGGGGCGATGGGCCGCCACACGGCGGCCTTTCGTGGAATTATTCAAAGGTCGAGCAGGTTCTCTGCCTCGTCGTAGGCTTCGGCAGTTACGAGGCGAAATATGCGGTTTTCAGGATCTATCTCAATCTCCTGGAATTCGGTCACGAATGGGTTGAGAGCCTTTATCTTGATTACGGCCTTTATAATTTCACCTGCGCCTGTATCATCGGATAACTTCTCTATTTTTGAAGGGGCGTACGACCATGTTATGCCTTCTTTGTCGGCAACTATAACGTAATTGCCATCCCATTTGGAGGGGATTTCCGCTGCTGCGCAAGAAACAAGGAATGCTGCCGCTAGTACCAAAATAATTATAGAAAAACGCTTAGTCGTAAATTTGATGTGGGTCGATCCTAGGGGCATTACTCATTCTCCCTTCATGGTTTCTCTGATCAACTCTTTCAGTTCCTCATCGGACATGTGAGGCTTCCTTAGACCAAAGCCACCGAGATATCCGTTTACTCGCGCTGCCGCCGTGGATGCCACGATGTCCTGAAAGGAAGGATAGATCTTACGAAATTGCGCCAGGATGTCCTTGTGCATCTGGAGGTAATATTTTTGGTGGTAGTCCTCCGCTGGATAAAAGGCTCCTGCCTCCTCAACCGATACCATGACCTTTCTTTTCGTCTTCCATTCCAGGGCCTCTATGTATTCGAGGGCCTTAGCCCTTTGGAAATCGTCATGGTAGAAAATCACGGAGCGGTACTGCCTAGAAAATGAAGCTTCAAAGGGATCGTGATTCTGGAAAAATTTTTCCAGAAGCTCTTCATAAGTTATTACTTCGGGATCGAAGGTGACTTTCACAGTCTCCGAATGGTCTCCAATATTGTGATAAGTAGGGTCTTGTGTGCTGCCTCCGGCGTAACCTACTTGAGTGGATATGACCCCATCAAGACTCCCGTACAGGGCGTCAGGCCCCCAAAATCAACCCATCGCGAAGGTCGCCGTTTCAACCTTTGCGTGAGGTATAGTGTCCAGCTTCGGCTTTTTCACAACACTCTCTCCCCCTTGAACCAACAAAGAAAAACTCATTATCATTACAACAACCGCAATCAGCCATGATCTTTTCATTCAGGCTCATTCCTCTTTATCCAACTTCTCCATGAGGCCCTTCAGTATGTCCTTACGTTCCTTGAGTTTCTCCCTGTAAGTTGAGCTGTCAGTATCAGCTATCTCCATCCTGAGTTCCGATAGGGTGAAGGACAAAAGCTCCCTGAGCAGTTCCTTTTCTTCTTGTGTAAGCTTGAGTTCCATGACTTACACCCCCCTATTCTTTTCGAACATTATTTTACCACATCGCCACGTTAAAGCTCAACTTGAAAGGTGCTCAGGGAAGCTACCAAAAGGGAAAGAAAACTACCTAGGTATGTAGTATAGGTATTTGGGCCTTCCTGGCTTACCGTCCTGGTAGAGGGGTTCTTTATTGGCTATTCCTGCTCCTGCCAAGTATTCCAAGTATCTGTGAGCCGTCTGATAGGAGACGCCTATGCGTTTTGATATATCGTAGGCCGTTGCCTTGTCCGGGCTTATGGCCTCCAATTCGGCAATGACGAGCCTCATAGTGTCCTGGCTTATACCCTTGTGAGGTTCCTCTATTCCTGGGAGTCTTCGGTAGCTTGCTAGCCTGTAGTGCAGAGCGATCCTCGAGGTGAAGTCTGCAAGCCGTATGGGTTTGGATATGAAGTCATCAGCGCCTGAAGCTAGAAGTTTCTGTGCCAGTGCGGGAGATTCCTCTACAGTGAGGACCAATATCACAATATTCTTAGATATACTTCGAATTTTTTTGATCAAATCTAATCCATTGATCTCTGGCATGTGGTAGTCCACTAGGAGTAAATCCACTTCTTTGCGTTGGGTCCAAGTTATGGCCTGGCTCCAGTCAGTGGATGTTTTCATGTTCCAACCGGAACTCTGCGCCATGGCCTCTAGCGTGTAGAGTATGGATATATCGTCGTCAATAGCTCCGATGCTTATGGTCAATGGCTCTCCTCCTTTTTCAAAGGTAGATGGATCGTTACTATCCCCCCTCCAGTGGGGGCATTGGTCATGGAGATATTCCCTCCGTGCTCGAGCACTACCTCTTTTGTGAACGCAAGGCCAAGTCCAGTGGAGTTCCAGGTGGACCCTGAGTCGGGAGTTGGGACCTGATCAAAACCTGGCCCGTTGTCCTTTATTATAAATGTAACTGAAACTTTGTCGCAGCGGGCTTCCAGTAAAATTTGGGGTTTTCGCTCGATGCTTTTGGCTGCCCTTGAGGCGTTATCAAGCAGGTTTACTAGGGCCCTTGAGAAGCGCACCACGTTCATTTCCACCGTTTTTCCCTTGCATTTTTCGCCCAGAACAACCCTAACGTGTTTATGGAAATCTAGAGGGCTTACTTGAGCCATCACATAAGAAATTATTCCCTCTATGGTGGTTATCCTCTTGGAAGATGAGGAAAGTATCTCAGAGATCATCTGGTTCATCCCTAATGCGGCATCCTTGGCCACATCAAGGTGTTTTTTGTGGTTTTGCGGGAAGTTTGGGCTGCTTCCCAGAACGTCCAGGAGACCCACAATGGTCGTCAGGGGGCGTTTGAGGTCGTGTACCAGGTTTTGAATCTCCCTGGAGCTTCGAGTCCTTAAGTGTTCCTCTCTAAGTTGGGCAAGATGTCGTTCCTGCTTGCGGATCTTCTGCATGCTCTTTATCTGGAGCGTGGAAAGCACAAGGAGCTCTGACGTCACAAGTCCACTTAAGAGGACTGTAAGGAAAGCAATTATTCCCAAAAGGTCAAGAAGGTGTTTTCGGTTCATTAGAACAGCAAGCTCTTTGACGGCCATGGATATTTCACCCCAGCCAAAGCCGTATTCCGTCAGGGCCGGAACTATGTCCAGCCACTGAAAGGAGAATAGCATTATGGAGATGGCCAGTGCAGAATTCAGTCTTCCCGGTACGTCCTTAGTCAGGAATCTAACCAATATGACGGTCAAAACTCCCATGATGGCGGGTACTCCGAAGTGGGGTTTAGCATATGCCTCCAGCAGGGCTAGAATCTGGTATGAGAGGGGGATGGCGACGGTGGGTACGATGGTGGCCAGGCTTTTTTTCTTGGTCAGCTCTGCCAAGCCGTCTCCGACGAAAAACCAGCCAAGGTAGAGAAAGATGGCTCTCGATGTGTTGAAGAGCACGAGGAGGCCGGCGGCGGCAAAAAGGTATCCTCCGTCCCCTGTATCGGAGGCTAAATTCATGAGCCTGTAGACTGCGAAGAACGGTCTGCTCCGGGTTAAGATAAAAAGCCATAGACATAGGGAAAAGAATCCGAGTATCAGGGTGAAGTCTGAATTCCTTAAGGGGGGCTTATACTTTGGTTTTTGCTTTGTTGTCCCTTTATCTTTTTGCATGTGGGGAACCTTCCTCCTCAAATATCCAGCGCTTGAACCCAAATAAGTAAAGAACCCACAACAAAAGCCCGACAATCGATAAGAGCTTGGAAACTTGTTTTGGGGCTTTTTTCAAAGGTTCATCGTCAAAGGGAACACCTGTTTTCCTGCATAGAGCCTTTACGTTGAGCATGTGGATCACGGGGATTTCAGAATTCAGTGCCTTGGCAATTATTCCGTTGCCTGCCGAAACTCCGGATTTGGGCCTTAATATGCCCGGTTGCAAGGTCAATACCTCAGGGTCGGTTCCGAGGTTGGCTTGACTGCCTCCTATTTGGACTATAGCTTTCGGGTTGAATGCTGCAATTTTAGCCCACTTGAGCTCCAGCAGTTCTTCGAAGGATTTTGCACTAATTATGGTCACATTGTCCTCTTTGGCAGCCTTTTGTAGTGCGTATATCCCCTCTGGAGGCAAGTCAAGCCCTAATTCTCCACTGCCTCCCAATGTGGCGAAATAAGGAGCGGCCTTTACGTATCCATGACTTCTCAGTATCCTCAGAATGCTTGTAATAGGTAAGTACGGTATATTGGCGCCCCAGGATGATGCGCCCAGAGAGGGGACCAAGAGCACATCTAGCCCCAGCTTTTCCGCTGCAACTATGGCTGAAAGGGCGAACCCTGGGAAAGAGCCGGAGGTCAATATAGCTACGGAATCCTTTTCCTTCAGTCCAAGAGTCGTAAACCAGCGATAAAAGACAACGCTCCAACGGGGGTCAGTTGAGGTTCTTTTTGCCCTTAGATCGCCCAGTGTGGTCGTTATGGAGCTCCATTCCACTCCTATAAGGCCAGTTTTCCAAGGGTCAGCATAAGGGTCCGAAGGTATTCCCATTTTCATTCGTTCCTGGTAAAGAAAGTCTTGGGCAGAGCGCACTTTTTCCCAAATTTCGATCTCCGGCCCTTTCAATGGCGGAGAACCGGTCATTATTATACCCACCAGCAAAAGAGCGACTAACGAAGACATGAGGGTTGCTTTGGTTCGGTTCTCGTCGCCCTGGCCAAAGAGTAAGGTTCTTAGTTCCCATTTAATGAAGATTATCAGCGTCCTCATATCAAAAGCCTCCCAAGCAAGGTAGCGCAAGCCCCACATGCCAAAGCTCCGGAAAGAGTGGGAAGAAATCCCTGTCTTTGTGAGTCAGAAGCCAAAAGTCCCGGTACTATCCAGCCACTCCAGGGCACGTTGAGAGGGAAGGCCAAGCTCCAGCACCAAAAAAACAGAAGGGAAAGCCCTATGGCCAGCCCCACTCTTCGGCGGCCATACACGGCGAATCGTAGGTTGATCACTTCCAACAGCAAAAGTATGGGTAGGGAAACAGTGATTACAACTGACAGAGCCTTTAAATTGAAGCCAGAGGCTGCCAAAAAACCTGGAGTTATTATCCCTCCAGTGGAGAAACCTGTTCGCTCAGTCCATATGAGGCCTAGCGCCACTCCAAAAAACAGTAATCCAAGTTCAACAGAGGGGCTCATCTTGCCATTGCTCCTTTTTGTTTTTCAATAGGGTATTTGCGATCTCCATTGGAAGTCCGGCTATGTTGCCTATGCCGAAGGTTCTTTCGCCCAGCTTGGATATGACCTTTTCGGCAGGTTCAAACCCTAGATATTTAAAACCAAATCCTGCGCCAAGGGGATAAGGCCCAGTCAAAATTACTTGTTTCCATGAGTGGTTGACTATGAAATCCTTCATGATGGAAAGACGCATCCTGCGGTCTTTCCGGTGGTTGAACCATAGGGTTGTATCTTTGGATTCCCACTTAAGGCTTTGCCACAGATTGTTGGTGCTCTCCAGGTCGTTTGCTGAAAACGCGAACGCAAGCATTTTGGGGCTTGCGCCAACCTGGTGCACTGCAAAGTCGTATGGGCCAGGTTTCAGTTTTTCCAATGCTTCTTCCAGTTCTGTTTCAGTTACTCCCAATAAATGACAGGCGGCTTTTATGAAGCTTTTGTTTATCTCAAGGGGGGCTGACGAGGAAATCACCACAGGAATCACTTCGCATCCTTTGTTCTGCAAGGTTTTCGTTGCAAGGTGGTCCTCATACACGTCCGGGCCACATAAAACCCTGCCCCTTGGTGGAATTCCCTTTGCAAGGGCCTTTACAGCTTCAGATTTTTCTATTCCCCATAACTCTTCATGGTCATGGTAAGCGTTGGTCCAGATAGTCAAAGTAGGTTTAAGCCATCTGTAGGCAAGGTGCTGCAGATCGCAAGAGACGGCATTGTTTTCCAGTATTACTGCTTCTGCATCTTTCGGAAGTGTTTGCAGCCACCATCTCATCTCTTCAACGTGTGCTCCAGAGTGTCTTATTATCCTGTAGTTTCCATGAGGAGTTAGGCTTAAAGGTTCTGTTCCTGTCACCTTGGCCCACGCCCTGATGCCGCAGGCGCATAGTACCTCCTTGATGCCCCGTGCTATTCCGCTTTTTCCTCTGGTTCCCGTGACAAGAATCCGGATAGGTGGTGTCATTCAGTCACGCTCCCATGTGCCCATGTTCTACAGTGCATTATTTAACAAAGCTCCAAATTGCGCAACGAAAAACACAAACAAAAAAGGCGCGGGCACCCCCGCGCCTTTTGAAGTTAATGATTCTTAATATCCTACGGGTACTCCTAGTCTTCTACTGTCGGCTCCTCCATCAAGTCCCATATCGGTGAAGAGGATTCCTTGGGCGGTACCGAAGTAGCCGCTGCGGGGCCGTACTTCCACGTTATGGCCTCGGAGCCTGAGCATTTGTATAGTGGTAGGATTCATGGTGTCCTCTATTCTGAAGGGGCCAACTGAGCCGTTCACAGCGTAGGTAAATATCCTAGGCTGCTCTATGGCCTCATCCATGGTCATGCCGAAATCCACTACGTTCATTATTATCTG
>NZ_DAITZW010000010.1:14300-25278 GCF_036847465.1 Thermovirga lienii
ACCGGCCTCCAGGGGCAGACCATCCTTCAGGAAGGGAACTTTTGCTGGATCGTTGAAGGAATGAAGCTTCTCCAAGTTGTCGGCTATGATGCCTTGCTGCATTTCAACTATGGTGAAACCTTCTTCCGCTAGGCGAATGGCTGGTTCTGCTACCTCTGCCCAGCTCATGGTGCCATATTTTTCAAGGGCGGTCCAAAGCCCCAAGGCCTGACCTGGGACTCCTACAGCCTTGCCTCCCAGCTTGGACCAACCTTCTTTCTTGGCCTGATCGGAGGCGAACATGTCCTTGGTTGCGCTTTTAGGGGCTACTTCTCTGTAGTCCAGGACGACTACCTCTCCTGTCTTGGCGAAGCGTATGACCATGAACCCGCCTCCGCCGATGCCTGATGCGTTAGGCTCCACCACGTTAAGGGCCAAAGCAGTAGCGACCGCCGCGTCAATTGCGTTTCCGCCTTTCTTGAGGATCTCCACGCCAGCCTTGGATGCCAGTTCATGGGCGGACGAGACCATGCCTTTGGGGGCATATACGTCGTTGACCACCATTTCCTGGGCCAAGGCAGCTGTCGCCCCTAAAGCCAGTATGGCCGTCAAGGCGACAAGGTAGATGAACTTTCTCATAAACAACACTCCTTTCTTATATTTTTTGCCTTTTTATCTGTCCTTTTCTGTGACGGGGGATAAAAAGGCGCCTAAACCCTTTTCTACGATTTCCTCATAGGTAGGTATCCCTTCTACAAACACCTCCTTTGAGGGCTCGTAGAGCCCCAGGGATTCAAGGAAGGACATTATAGCCGTAACATGCCTTGCTACCCTCAAATCCAGAGGTTGGTCCTCTTCATAGGGAACGAAGAGCAGGCCTAGTTTTGCTGCGCGCTTGTAGAATTTGTCCTCTCCGGTAATCACAAGGTGCTCATCTGTTTTGCCCCGGAGCCGGCCTTGGCTGGGATTAGCGGTCTCCATAAGGATCGGCATGGTTTCGGTGTAGTCTCCCCATTCTCTATGGGTAAGGCCGTGCAAATTCTTGGGGGATGGTTCAAGGCGAATTGGGATGCCTGCCATCTCCATCTCCATTGCCACCATTGCTGCTAGCTCCATGCTGCGTTCGTGAGCAACTATGGCGTTTACCACAGGGTACTCTGGAGATGCCTCATGGAGGTCAAAGGCCAAATCTACGTGTTCTTTTTTAATCATCTGACGGAGGGCGTAAGCGAGCCTTTGAGTCAGTTCTCCGTCGGGAGTTCCTGGATGTGCTCTATTGAGGTTTCGTATTTCGCTTCCAGCTAGTTCCTGTTTGGATTGAGGATGGATATAGACGTCCGGATCGGGCCATTGGTAAATGGGGTTGGTTGCCCTTGAGCCGTATCTGAAGGACCTGGTTGAACCATCTGGCAGGGTGAAATGTATGCGCTGAGGATGGGCATCCTGTGCTGAATTGTGACTGAAGGCCATCATATTGGCAAAAGGCACCACTATAAGGCGTCCTTTTTTGACCTGTGCCCGCTCCAAAATAAGTACCGCGGATAACGATCCAGCTGGTTCGTTGGCATGGGTTCCTCCCATTATGAATACTGTACCGCCCGGTTCCTCCCCCTCCTGGATGTAGACTGGGGTATCAGCGGGAGTGTCTTTTATTCCGTCAAACCACTCAGAGAGCATGTGCTTCTCAAATCCAGGCGCAGGCACGACAACGTCTGGTTGCCACATGGACATGAACTGCCTCGCTGATATAAAAGCTACAAAGGCCACCAAGATTAGCAGCAAAGTAGCGGTCAAGGGAGTGCCTTTGATTTTGAATTTCATAGCACCTGCACCTCCCTTACTTTATCAAGAGGACCCTTAGAATAAGGGGGAGTATGACCATGGCTGCCGTAACCTGCTTCCAGAAGTTCTTTTCCCTGAACATGCACCTTATTACGAAGGTCAAAACGAAGACAACTATACATCGATATATTAGGGTCATCAGCCTACCTCCCTAGTAAAGGACTCCGGCTATTACAGAGGAGCCCATGATTATAGCTATTCCCCAAATTGCCGTCAGGACGCCGGGGAAAATACAGTATTTTAGGACTTTGAAATAATTCTTCTCCCCTACGACCTGCGCTGCGAAGATGCCCGCCAACGCCGTTGGAGGCATAAGGTCTCCTAGTCCTGCTATGAGGCTTAAGGCACTGCCTACCAGAATTTCGTTCTTGCCAAGAAGGGCCAGCAGGAATGGAACGCCTAGAACGGATGCAGAACCGAAGGCCGAGACAGCGCCAAAAAATGGCATTGAAGTGGCTATGCCTACGTAAAGCAGCCAAGCGGGTAGCGCCAAGGCAGACACCACTACGAAACCTCTCACGCCCGTTAAGGTCATTATCTGTATGAACATTCCCACTCCCATGAGTATGCCCATCACGGGGAGGGCGTTATCGATGGCGTCCGTTATAGTCTCCAAAGGGTTCCATTTCGCCCCAGTCAAAAAGGCCGATAATGAAGCAAGCAAGAACATAAGGGGCATTCCTATAGGTGGCAGAAAGCCTGAGCCGCCAAAAAGGAAAATAAGAACGAGCACAGGTATAAACAGTCGTAAGGTTATGGGAGTTTTCTCCATGCGTTTGAGTTCCTCTTCAAGGGCCGCTTCATCGGAAGCCTTGCCCTTGAGGCCGGGATATATCAAAAGGAGCGCGCTTACGATGGCTAGAGGGACAGTGCACACCAGGAGAGGGATCCCGAAACCTACATAAGGCATATCGATGCCTCCTCCTATTATCATGGCAGGTAGGTTTATGGGAGGCGCTATCATGCCGTAGATGGCTCCCATTGCTATGGCTGCGGCTGTTTTGTGGATCTGAACTCCGAGCTTAAGCAGCACTGGTGCTACAAGGGCTCCGGTAGTCAGGACCGCGGCGGTGGAGGAACCGGTGATCATGCCTGGTACCATTATCATGAACATGAGCCCCAGGGACAAGACTAGTGGCTTGTCCCTGAACCTTCTTATGACCCACGCCGCCATTGCCTCTAGGAGGCCAATCCTCTCTATGACTTTCATGAATATCATCGCAGTGGAGATTATGAGTATGGTGTCTATGTAGCCGAAGGTGCCTTCCACCAAGTGGCGCAAGGGCAACCCTTCGCCTGCGACAAGCCCTCCCAGTACGGCCGCAAGGCCCATGGCTACTGCGATGGGAAGTTTGAATGCGAATGCTCCTACGGCAAAGGACCCTATCATTACTAAGGCATAAAAGCCTTCAGGCCAGAACCATTCCATGGCTTTTCACCTAGAGAACGTTCCAGGAGGATAGTACTTCCTTCATGGGAGAGACGGTCTCCTTCACAGAATCTGCCTCAAGCATCGGGACGTTCTTGCCTTCCAAGAGTTTTGTGAAGAGTCCGTCGTCATTGCCGCCCTTTACCACTATGACGGCATCAGCGTAGGGGACCACTGCCTCGATGAACATGTCCGACAGTTGTCCTCTCCTTCCAGCTCCTCCAACGTGCATAACCAAGACCTTCATGCCTTTTTGCTTTGCTGCCTCTATGAGCTTTATAGCCCGTTCTTTTTCTTCTTCCTTGTTGATCCCTGCTGCGCCGAGTCCCTTGGAGCTGCCTCCTACTACGGCTATCAGGACCTTTTGATCTTTAAGATCCTCAGCCTTCATGAGGTTGTTGTAATCGTTTTGGACTTTCATGTTCTTAAGGACGACCCGCACCATCATGGCGTCGGGGCTCTGTCCCACCGATGTAAGAGCTATGTCGCTGGCTGAAGCTGCATTGGCTGAGAAGGCCATTAATGATACCAATACGGCCAGCATAAGGATTTTTCTCATCACTTAATCCCCCCTGTTGGTTTTATTCTGTATGTAAAAATCCACATATTAAGCCTGCCTTTAACTGCAGGCACTGAATCAAAAATAAATCCGAGTCATCTTAGTTGCAATCTTTTTTCTCATTATTCTCACAGACTCGCAAAAATAATGTGTCAATTTAAACTAATATCAAAGCGCTATGTTCTTATTACAAATTGTAAACCTG
This sequence comes from Thermovirga lienii, assembly GCF_036847465.1. NCBI lineage: Bacteria > Thermotogati > Synergistota > Synergistia > Synergistales > Thermovirgaceae > Thermovirga > Thermovirga lienii. Next base: position 18,315 of record NZ_DAITZW010000010.1, read on the forward strand.
AATTTGGGGATAATCTACATCGCCTTGCGTGCGATGTGGCAGATAGATTTTGTGATGATATAATAAAGTTGTAATTTGGCAAATAGAGGCTATCGGTTTTGATGCGGCTTCCTCAGGGGAAGCCGAAAGGAGAGAAAGAGGTGAGAAAGATGAGCAAATTAATAAGCAGAGCGGTAATTGGTGTGATGTTGGTTTTGGTTGCTTTGCCTGTTTTTGGTCAGGTCAAGGTGGTGCCCAAACTCCCTCAAGTGCCTGCGAAGATAAAGGAGATTCCCAAACTTGCCATGCCGGACCTGATGGTCGAAAGGTTCTCCATCAACTCTTCTTATGGAGTCTCGGTTGGCAGCCAAATGGAGTACCCTGTCTCTATGACCGTAAAAAACGCAGGTAACGCTCCGACTCAAGGAACTATATACCTTGTGTTTCAGTACTACAACAACTCCACTGGACGTTGGGATTGCGATAGGACCAGATCCCATGCCATAGCGGTCAATAGGGTTTTAGCTCCTGGCCAACAGGTTACCATCTCGGGGAAGCTGAGGATAAATAAGGCGATAATATCGGATGCCACGCTTAGAGTCAGGGTAATGGTTGATTCGGCATGTTTTGAGGAATTTCCCCCTCAGAATGGTTATATCCAGGAGGTCAACGAAAACAACAATTACAGCAACGAAGTGACCCTTTCCGGCGGCTACAGGCCTAACGTAGTTTCAATAAGCTCTAACAGGGTAATAAAAGGAGAGGAAAGAATATACATTTCCGGTACCGGTTTTGGAAAGCAAAACCCCTTGAGAACCGTGGTTATAGAAAACGGTGGAGTGAAGGTCAGAGCCTTGGTCACCAGTTGGTCCTCGGGAGTTATCTACTTCAAGGTCCCCAACGAGGCCAAGAACGGCCCAAGCTACGTCTACATCGCTGACAGTAGCACATTGAACCCCCTTTCTTCCGTAATGAACGTGCTGGTCGTGGAAAAGAAAAATCTCGTCTGGAACAGTCTGGTGGACGTATTTAACCTGATAGGAGGGGCTTTTCAAATAAAACTTCACACGTGGTCGGGAAGCAGCAACTACTTGAACCAATCCAAAATAATACCTCCCTTTGGGGGGGAACAGCCTTTGGAAGTTCCCAATGTAGAGTTCAAAACGGCAGTGGGGCACTATCGTTTCCTGGTAAACGACTTTAAAACCTTTGGTCCTTCCTCATCCCAGAGTGGCTTTGAGATGAGCCGTCAGGGATGTGCTCCTAACCAAGTCAAGCTCATATTGAGGTTCGAGAGCGAGGGGAAAGAGCTCATAGGTTACTACAAGGTGCTTGGACCAGCGGGACAGTGGAGGAGGGCAGGAGCCCCCGACATAGAAGTGGATAATGCAACCATCACGATCCTTTTCCAATTTTACGATGCAGGCAACGGAAGGCTCGATTATACGGCTGCAGCGTCCTTTGACGGGAGGATAAATGCCTCAGGTAAGGCGTGGGACGATATCATGGATTTCTTCATGCCCGACTGGGACAACAAAGTCAAAAGGGAGATATCAAAAGGAGTGCGGCAGGCCATCAACATGCCCGATGTGAGGCAAAACATTATAGACAGCCTTCTTATGGCTGTAAGGATGCAGCTCGGTCTAAACGCCAACAACGTAATAACCGCCTGGCAGTTCGACAATACGGGCATAAAGGTCACCTTTTATTAGGAGAGCGAACTTGAAAAATCGCTTGTCGAATTGTATAACATAAAAAAGATTGCCTACAATATGATGTAAGGAAGTGAGGCCCTATGGTGGTTCTTCCCAAGCCCAACCATCACGATATTTCCCTGGTCCTGTGCGGTGCAGCGGGTCAAGGAGTTCAGACGGTGGAAGAAATACTGGTCAAGGCTCTTCATGAAGGGGGATTTCACGTCTTTGCCAGCAGGGAGTACATGTCTCGAGTGCGAGGGGGTAACAATTCCACGGAGATAAGGGTTTCCAGTAAGCCGGTAAATGCTTTGGTGGATAGGATAGATATTCTTATCCCCTTCAACAGTGGGCTCAGGCAGAACATTGTGGAGCGCATTGATGATGGAACGACGATAATCGGAGATGGTAAAGAGCTTGGAAATGAACTTTCTGGGTTGGGCCGCTTCGTGGACGTGGAGCTTTTTGAAAGGGCCCAAACCTTAGGAGGAAAGGTCTACGCCGGCACCTTGGCAGCGGGTATTGTTGCGGGGTTGATGGAGATAGACCGAACCACTTTGTACAACTACTTTGAAGGGCGCTTCGCAGGTAAAGCCGACGTGATAGAAAAAAACAAAAGCGCCGTTGACGCAGGATATGAAATGGCCCAGAAGCTCAAGGACGACAATGTTATAACAGTCACGATGAAGGTCGGGGAAAGATCAAATAATAGTGTGGTTTTGAACGGAACCGATGCAGTTTCCCTGGGAGCCTTGGCTGGAGGTTGTGACTTCCTTACCTCATATCCCATGTCTCCCGCAACGGGCGTTCTGACCTTCATGGCCAAAAACGCCCGGCGCTTTGGAGTGGCCGTGGAACAGGCCGAGGACGAGATAGCAGCAATAAACATGGCCCTGGGGGCTTCTTATGGAGGGGCAAGACCCATGGTCAGTACTTCGGGCGGGGGGCTTGCCCTTATGGCGGAAGGGATAAGCTTAAGCGGCATAACGGAGCTTCCCGTTGTCATTCATGTGGGGCAACGACCAGGCCCAGCCACTGGAATGGCAACCCGCACTGAACAGGCGGATTTGGATTTTGCGCTGCATGTAGGCCATGGGGAGTTCCCAAAAGTGGTATATGCCCCTGGAACGTTGGAAGAGGCCTTCTACTTGACTCAGAAGGCGTTCAGCGTTGCAGCCAAGTACCAAGTGCCAGTGCTTGTATTGACCGATCAGTATTTCCTCAACTCGTATTACGACGTGGAGCCCTTCGATACTTCCAACTTGACCATAGAAAGTCATATAGTTGAATCAGGCCCCGATTACCAGCGCTACGTTATAACCGAGGATGGCATCTCCCCGAGGAGCGTGCCGGGCTTTGGCGTTGGACTCGTGGGAACCGACAGCCATGAGCATGATGCCGATGGCCACGTACAGGAAGACTTTCACTTAAGAAAGAACATGGTGGAAAAAAGGCTAAGGAAGCTTGAAGGACTGAAGAAAGAAGCCATAAGCCCTTCACTTTGGGGTAGCGAAAAATACTCAACCCTGATTGTTGCCTGGGGATCCACTGGGCCCATAATTCAGGAAGCCTTAGAAACCCTAGGAAGAGAGGACACAGCGCTGCTTCATTTCTCCCAAGTGTGGCCCTTCCCTCAGGAAGCTATCAGATATCTGGAAGGGGCGACAAAAATTGTGGTGGTGGAAGGGAACGCAACCGGACAGTTTGCCAACCTTGTGAGGAAAGAGACTGGAATAAAGATACAGCACCGGGTGCTCCATTATTCAGGGTTGCAGATGTCCGTGGAATGGGTGACTCAAAGGCTAGAGGAGATCCTGTAGGAGGGGGTGGCTACAGTGGAATGGAAGGAGTTTGATCTTGAAGGTATAGATATTCAGTGGTGTCCTGGATGTGGAGACTTCAAGATAATGGAAGCTCTTAAGAAAGCCCTGGCAGAGCTTGATATTGCCCCCAATGAGGTAGTTATATTCTCAGGGATAGGCCAGGCAGCCAAGATGCCCCACTTCATGAAATGCCACTTCTTCAACGGTCTTCATGGAAGGTCCATATCCAACGCTACGGGTTTCAAGGCCGCCAATCCAGGCATGACCGTCATTGCTATAGGTGGCGATGGAGACATGTATGGAGAGGGCGGTAACCACTTCATTCACACCATAAGAAGAAACCCTGACTTGACCAACATAGTTTGCAACAATATGGTGTACGGACTGACCAAGGGACAGGCCTCTCCTACCAGCCCCATTGGACTCAAGACTCCAGTGCAAGTGGATGGTGTCACCGAGGAACCTTTCAACCCTGTGGCCGTGGCCATAGCTCAGGGAGCCACGTTCGTGGCCAGGACCTTCGCAGGATACGTGGATGAGACCAAAGAGATACTTAAAAAAGCCATACTCCACAAGGGGTATGCCCTGGTGGACATATTTCAACCCTGCGTGTCTTTCAACAAGGTGAACACTTATAAATGGTTCATGGAGAATACCTATGTCCTTGATGAGGGTGACCACGATCCAACGGACCGCAGGGCAGCCATGTTGAAAGCCCTGGAAAAAGACCCCTATCCATTGGGTATTTTGTACAGGGAAGAGGGGAAAAATACCTTTGAGGAGAACCTTACGTGCTATCAGGAAGACAAGACGCCTCTTTTCATGAGGAAGGCTGACCGCCTCTCTTTGGTTTCGGCTTTCATGAAAGAATAGAGGTAAGACTGGCTGCAAGTTTTGCCATGAACCCCACATAAAGGAGGTAAAGGGCAGTGGAGGTAAGGGTTATATCCATGAAGGAGATTGAGTCGCTGGGAATATCCATAGTGGAGATAATGGATGTGGTGGAAAAAGGCTTCAAGCTTAAGGGCGAGGGAAAAGTGGAGCTTCCTGCCAAGATAGGCATACACCCAAGACACGACTGCTTCATACACGCCATGCCCTGCTATGTTGGGGGGGAAGTGGACGCAGCAGGTATCAAGTGGGTTTCGGGATACCCGATAAACCAAGAGAAAGGCCTTCCTTATATAACCGGAATAATGTGCCTAAACGATCCTGAAACGGGCTTCGCAAAGGCAATAATGGACGCAACCTGGATAACTGCGTGGAGAACAGGTGCTGCTTCGGGAGTTTGTGCCCGCTACATGGCGTCCCCCGAGTCAGAGGTCCTGGCAGTGGTGGGATTGGGGGTTCAGGGAAGGACCAACACTGTGGCCATCGCTAATGCTCTTTCCAACTTGAAAATGGTGAAAGCCTACGACCTTTATGAGTCCCAGGGGATCAAGTATAAGGAGACCATATCCAAGGACCTCCCAGGATTGGAAGTGGTGCTCTGTGGTTCAGTGGAAGAGACGGTAAGGGATGCTGACATTGTGGTTACCTGCACTCCCATAGTGGCTAATCCCAAAAGGTTTGTTAAATCTCAGTGGCTAAAGAAAGACTGCCTTTCCATAGCGGTGGATTACGATTCGGCTTTCGATGCGGAAGTAATGGCAAGGGCAGATGCGTTCGTGTGTGACGACAAGAATCAGTATCTCTGGACTCAAGAGCAGGGAGTCTATTTCCAGCGCGGCTATCCAAAAGAGGATGGAATCCTGGGGGACATGGGGGATCTTTGTGCAGGCAAGGTAAAGGCCCCCCGCGAGGGAAGAAGGGGAGCTGTATTGATGGGCATAGCAAGTCACGATGTGCTCACTGCCAACCTTATACTCCAGAAGGCCCAGGAGAAGGGCATAGGGAAGGTTGTAGAAATATAGGAGAGTTAGAGATGTGTTGCGCGCTGATTGTTAGGGTTGGGCCTGCTTTCAGCGCGCAACACTTTCTTTTGAGTGCGCTTCTGTATGTACAAAGCCTTGTCTGCGGCTTTTATCAGGTCGCTAGCGCGCGTTCCGTCTTCTGGGTAGGAGGCTATCCCATATTCGAAGCTTATGTGAAGTCCGTGATCGCCCAAGGGTATCCTTTGTATTTCATTCGCCAACCGGCTCCAAGCTATTTGGGCATCTGCTTTCTGTGTGTGGGGTAGGAGGGCTACGAACTCGTCTCCCCCATAGCGAGCCAAAATGTCACTGCTTCTGATCCTTTGCATGAGGAAATTGCCCACTTGGATCAAGACCTTGTCCCCTTCTGAGTGGCCGTAGGTGTCGTTTATTTCCTTGATTTTGCTGAGGTCCACCATGACTATGCAGAAGGTGTCGTTTTGTCTTTTGTGTCTATCCATTTCCTTTGATACACAGTCGTAAAAGTGGCGTCGGTTCCATAACCCCGTTAGGGGGTCTTTCAAGGCTTCTCTTTTGGTCTTTTCTAAGAGATCGCTGTATGCCCAAAGGACTCCGAGATGCTTGGCCAATATCTCCATGAGCTCTATATCTCCCTGGTCGAAACCATCGAGCTCCGGACTCTCAAGGCTGAGAACGCCGTAGAGTTTATCTTCATGAATTATGGGAATATCCAGTTCCGATTTGGTCTTTTGGTCCACTTCTACGTACTCGGGAGCTTGGGATACGTCAGGGAAATAGAGGGTTTTTCTCGCTCTTATGGTCTTTCCTACGAGCCCCCGGCCCGATTCAATTTGGGACATTTCGTCAAAAGACCCAGGGCCTCGTCCAGCTATAAGCTGAGAAGCACCTGTGGTTTCATCTAATGTCTTGAGTATGTAGATTTGGGTGAATCTGGTCATCTTGGAGAGTTCTTTAACGACATCCTGGCAAATTTTTTCTATGTGCTTTTCTCGCGCGGCTTTAGTGACAATATCCAGAATGGCGCTTTCCATGTTGCTTTTGTATTTCAGCCTTTCCAATTGGTATAACCTGGTCAGAGCGGACGCCAGGTAGTTGCAGAACACTTGTACTATTTGGGCGTCAAGTTTGATGAAGGCATCCTTTTTGTGGCTGTCTATGATCAAAACTCCCCATATTATTTCATCGCACATCACGGGAACGACCATTTCTGAAAGGGTTTTATCGTTACCTTTTACATAATATGGATCTTTGGTGACGTCGTTTGAGATTACGGGCTTTTTGCATTTTATGGCTCTGCCTGTTAGCCCAATCCCATGATCTATGACCCTTCTGGCTTCTTCCTCGTCTACTTTTTCCCCTCTATAGGCTATTAGCCTCATTTTCCCCCTTGGTGATTCCCGTAGCAAAAGATAGGCATTATCATAGCCCAGGCCCTCTTGGAGTTTCCTCAAGCATGTTTCGTATAGCTCTTCCTTATCCGTGCAGTTTACAAGCTCCAAAGACAATTCCAACAGGAGCTTTCTTTTTTTGCTCAGACTGGAGGTCAACCTTTTATACTGAAACCACCGACCAG